>NZ_JBHVMH010000001.1:338571-546780 GCF_042797035.1 Cellulosimicrobium sp. NPDC057862 | reverse complement strand
CGTGCCGGCCGGCAGGTCGAGCACGGCCTCCTTCGGGTTCTCCAGCCCGGTGACGACCGCGGTGCCGCCCGCGAGCACGTCGACCGGGGTTCGTGCGCTGCGTCATGCGTCCCGGTCGCTCCGGACGGGGTGCGTGGTGTGCGCTTACTGCTCGCGCCACGCGCGCGCGAGCATGACGACCGACGCGACGAGCAGCAGCCCGAACAGGGACGCGCCGAACGCGATCGCGACGCCCGTGGCGGTGCTGCTCGGGGCCTCGGCCGCGAGGCCGGAGAGGCCCGCGGGCACGCCGGACGGTGACGAGTGCAGCCCCTCGACCGTCTGCGTGGCGAGCGCGAGGTTGCCCGCCTCGAGGCTGCCCCACGCGTAGGCGATCGTGTTGACGCCCTCGGCGACCGTGAGGTCGGCCGGCCCGAGCACCGGGTCGGTCGTGCCCGCGGCGGCGATCGACGCCGACACCGTGCCGGCCGGCAGGTCGAGCACGGCCTCCTTCGGGTTCTCCAGCCCGGTGACGACCGCGGTGCCGCCCGCGAGCACGTCGACCGCGGGCGCCGCCGCGACGTGGCGCACGGTCAGGCGGCCCTGGCCGGCCGCCGTCGGCTCGGTCGAGTTGGTGAAGAGGGTCGCGGTCGGCTCGCCACCCGCGTCGAGGTGCGCGACGGCCGTGTAGCTCGTCCCGGCCGCGAGCTCGAGGTCGACCGGGCCGATGACCGGCGAGCTCGTGTCGGTCGCGTCCGGCGCGGTGATCGCGACGCTGTACGACCCGGCCGGGAGGTCGAGCGGGCCGGCGAGGTCGCCCGGCTGGAAGTCGTCGAGAGTGAGCTCGTCGTCGACCCAGACGTCGACGGGGGTGTCGGGCACGCCGTGCAGGACGGACAGGGAGGCGCCGTCGGCGGTGGCGGCGTGGGCGGGGAGCGCGAGGGCCCCGATCCCGGCGAAGGTGGTGACGAGGGTCGCTGCGCCCGCGAGCGCGGCGCTGCGTCGTGCGGTGCGGTGCATGGTGTCCTCCGGTTCTCGGCCCGGTCGGTGCCGGGCGCTCGGGCTGCTGACACCCCCTCTTCCGGTGCGGAGGCCCGCGCGGATGCAGCGTCTCGACACGAGTTCCCGGAGGGCCGCAGAGTGCCGGCAGACCGGTGTCGGGGCAGGGAACCGCGCCCGTCGGGCAGGTGAACTTCGCGGACGGGGTCTTGAGGAGGCCCGGTCCGCCACGTACCGTGGGCGCGGCGAGGCGGAGCAGCCTCGGCACGACCCCCCAAGGAGAGCTTTCGTGGCCAGAACATCTGCCGCGCGTCTTGACAGCGCTGTCGGACGACGCGGGGCCAGCCCGACGTCCGACCCCCACCCCCGACGAGGCCGCCGCAGCCGGCTCGGCGGAGCCCTCGCCGGGGCTCTCGCCGCCGCGCTCGCCGTCGGCGTCCTGCCGCCAGCCGCGGCCGTCGCGGCCCCCGCGGCGAACGCCGCCGAGAGCGACCTCGCGTCGCTCGTCGACGTGTTCGTCGGCACGGAGGGCGACTACGGCAACGACATGCCGGCGGCGCAGGCGCCCAACGGTCTGGCCAAGGTGAACCCGCGCACGACGCCGGGCCGCAACAACACCGGCTACGACTACGCGCAGTCGAAGATCTCGGGCTTCACGCACACCAACCTCGACGGGGTGGGGGGCTCCGGCGGCGGTGGTGACATCCTCGTGGTCCCGACGTCGGGGTCGTACACGGCTCGGCCCAGCACGGGCACGTACGCGCACCCGTTCTCGCACGACGACGAGCAGGCCGGCCCGGGGTTCTACTCCGTGGGCCTCGGCAACGTCGCCGGCAAGGACGGCACCATCGCGGCCGCGCCGGGCACGATCGAGGCCGAGGTCGCCGCGACCACGCGCTCGGGCGTGCACCGCTACGCGTTCCCCGAGGGCTCGACGCCGAGCCTCGTCGTCGACCTCGAGACGAACAACACGAGCCGCCGGTCGTCCTCGGTGGAGGTCGAGACGCGCGCGGACGGCACCGTGGAGCTGTCCGGGCAGGTCACGGGCTACTTCTACAACGCCGCGTACACGCTGTACTACACCGCGCGCACCCTCCAGCCCGCGACGGTGCAGACCTGGGGCGACGACGACAAGCTCGTCGACGCGACGGCCCAGGACGGCGTCGACACCGGCGCGATCCTCACGTTCGACCCGGCCGACGCGGGGGACGTCGGCCTGCAGGTCACGCTGTCGCCGGTGAGCGTCGAGCAGGCGCGGGTCGACCAGCAGGTCGAGCTCGGCGAGCTCTCGTTCGACGCGATCCGGGACCGCACGCGGGCCGAGTGGAACGCGACGCTCGGGCGGGTCGCGATCGACGCCTCGACGGCGACGGACCCGACGGGCGATCTCCAGAAGCTCTTCTACACGCACCTGTACCGCATGTTCGCGATGCCGATGAACGCGACGAGCACGTCGGGCACGTACCGCGGCGTCGACGGCGCGGTGCACGCCGCGCAGGGCTTCACGTACTACGACTCTTGGGCCACGTGGGACGACTTCCGCAAGTTCTCCGTCATCGCGTACATCGACCCGGCGCTGTACCGCGACATGGTGCAGTCGCTCGTCTACCTGTTCGCGGACGCCGAGGCGACCGGCACGGGCAGCGGCCTCGGCGGGTTCGTGCACTCGGTCCCGACCGTCCGCTGGGAGCGGTCGTCCGTCGTGGTCGCGGACGCGATCGCCAAGGGCTTCGACGGGTTCGACCGCCTCGACGAGGCGTACCCGGCGCTGAAGCGCCTCGTGGGGCAGTACAGCGCGGACGAGCTCCAGCGCGGCTACGTGGCGGGCAACCCCGGTGCGTCCGTCCAGCGCGGCTACGACCAGTACGGCCTGTCCGTGATCGCGGACGAGCTCGGCATGACGGACGAGGCACAGACGATGCGTGAGCAGGCGTCGTGGCCGATCGAGAAGCTCACCAAGCCCGGTGCGTGGACCGCGGCGGACGGCACGCAGGTCGGCCTCCTCACCCCGCGGGCCGCCGACGGCTCGTGGCAGACCGCCGACTACGCGAAGTTCGAGGCCGCGAGCCTCTACCAGGGCACGCTCTGGCAGTACCACTGGTACGACGCGTACGACATGGACGCGCTCGTCGAGGCGATGGGCGGCACCGAGGCGGCGCGGCTCGCGATGCGCCACATGTTCGGCGAGCACGCACCGGACGACGGCAAGGCCATGCTCCACTCGAACGCCAACGAGATCGACCTCCAGGCGCCGTACCTCTTCAACTACACGGGCGAGCCGAGCCTCACCCAGAAGTGGACGCGCGCGATCTACACGAAGGAGACCTGGAACCGGTACATCGCGACCGGCTCCTCCAGCGCGGTCCCGAGCGGCGGCGGCGAGTTCACGCCCCCGGTGAAGACGAAGGTCTACCAGCTCGACCCGCGCGGCATGCTCCCCACGATGGACAACGACGCGGGCACGATGTCGACGATGTTCGTCGCCGCGGCCGTCGGGCTGTTCCCGGTGACCGCCGGGTCCTCCGAGTTCCAGATCGGGTCGCCGTTCTTCGACGCCACGACCATCACCTACGACGACGGCAGCGCCTTCACCGTCACGGCCGACGGCGTCTCCGAGGACGCGTTCTACGTCCAGTCCGCGACGCTCGACGGCGCGCCGTTCGGTAACACGTGGGTCGACTACCAGACCGTGATCGGGGGCGCGGACCTCGCGTTCCGCATGGGCGAGCAGCCGAGCGACTGGGGCACGGACACCGAGCCCGCGTTCTCGATGAGCACCGCCACCGACGAGCCCGCCGAGGGGCCGCGCGTCAGCGCCGACCCCACGACCGTGCAGACCGGCGACGGCGGCGCGCTCGACGCGACCGTGACGCTCACGCTCGACGGCGCGCGGTTCGCCGCGTCCGCCGGAACGGACCTCGTCGCGAGCGGGGCGGCGAGCGTCGTCGGGCTGCCCGACGGCGTCACGGCGGCCGTGACGGTCGCGTCGCCGACCGCGCTCACCGTCTCGCTGACGGGAACGGCGTCCGCCGACGCGCGCTTCTACGTCCACCTGGGCGACGGCGCGCTCGCCGACGGCGTCGCGGCGTCGTCGCTGCGCGGCCAGGGCGTCTCGGTGCTCTCCCCGCTGCGGCTGTCCGTGGCGTCCGCCGAGCGCGACGCGCTCGCCGGGCTCGTCGACGACGCGGTGCTCGTGCGCCACGGGAACTACTCCTCGGTGACGTTCGACCGGTTCTCCACCGCGCTGACCCAGGCGCAGGAGGCGCTCTCGGACGAGGCCGCGACGAGCATCGCGCTGCGGTTCGCGGCCGATCGGCTCGGCGCGGCGATCGACGCGCTCGACCTCACGGGCGGCGGCTACCGCACGCTCGAGGCCGAGCAGTCCGAGGCGTGGTCGGGCGGGGAGCTGAAGAACGAGGCGAACAGCTCGTCCGGCAACCTCGGTGGCGTGCGCTCCGGGTCGTGGGTGCAGTACCGCGACATGACCTTCGAGACCGCCGCCGGGAACACCACCCCGCCGCGCTTCCTCACGGTCCGGTACGACACGAGCTTCGCCCCGACGGACACGCCGAGCACCGTGCGCGTGCACGCGGGCGACGTGAGCGGCCCCGTGGTCGCGACCGTCGACCTCAAGGGCACGAGCGGCTGGGGCAAGTACGCCGAGGTGACGGCGGAGCTCGGCGACGTGCAGGCGCTCGTCGACGCGAAGGCCGTCACGTTCGAGCTGCTCGCTCCGTCGGGCCGGAGCTGGGTCGGCAACTTCGACTGGTTCCGGTTCAGCGCCGAGGACCCGGCGACCCCGGGCCAGCCGGGCGAGTCCCCGACGGTGACCGTCCAGGCCGAGGACTGGACCGCGAACTCCGGTCGCGGGCTCAAGAAGGAGTCCTCGACGTGGACGAGCGGGCCGGTGACGAACGTCGGCGGCACCGCGGACGGCGACTGGATCGCGTACGGCGAGGTCGACCTCGGTGAGCTCCCGCTCGGCGAGCTGTCGGTCCACTACGTGCACAACTCCAACCGCTCTGGGAACAACTCGGCGCTGTCGGTGTACCTCGACGCGTTCGACCCGGCGAACCCGGGCGAGCCGTTCGTCACCGTGCCGCTGCCGACGACGGGGCCCAACTGGACCGCGGACGGGACGGCGACCGTGGTCCTGCCGGAGACGGTGCAGGGGACGCACGAGGTCTTCGTGCGCCTGTCGACCGAGGCCTACGCCGACCACCCGTTCGTCGCGAACCTCGACAGCCTGACGTTCGCTCCGGGCGGTCCGACGTCGGTCGTCGTCGAGTCCGAGGCCTGGACGTCGAACTCCGGCCGCGGTCTCAAGAACGAGTCCTCGACGTGGACGAGCGGGCCGGTGACGAACGTCGGCGGCACCGCGGACGGCGACTGGCTCGCGTACGGCGAGATCGACCTCGGCTCCGCCGCGCTCGACCAGCTCTCCGTGCACTACGTGCACAACTCCAACCGGTCCGGGCGGAACTCGGCGCTGTCGGTGTACCTCGACGCGTTCGACCCGGCGAACCCGGGCGAGCCGTTCGTCACCGTCCCGCTGGCGAACACCGGGTCGAGCTGGACCACGGACGGGACCGCCGTCGTCGACCTGCCGAGCACGGTGCGCGGCAAGCACCAGGTGTGGGTGCGCCTGTCGACCGAGGCGTACGCCGACCACCCGTACGTCGCGAACCTCGACAGCATGCGGTTCTTCACCGACGCGTACGACGTCGAGGCGCCGACGACCGACACCGCCGCGCTCGCCGCGACGGTCGAGGACGCCGAGGCGTTCGAGGCGGAGATCGAGCGGTACGGCCGGATCGACGCGGGAGTCTTCTCGCGCGAGCTCGCGGCTGCGCGCACGCTGCTCGGCACCGACGGCGCCACCCAGGCGCAGGTCGACGAGCGGGCGCGCCGTCTCGGGCTGGCGACCGACCAGCTCGTGCCCGCCGAGCGCCGTCGTCTCGAGAACCTCGTGACGAGCGCGGAGGCCCTGACCGACGAGGGGTACAGCCCCGAGTCGTGGCAGGCGTTCCGCACGGCGCTCGCCGCGGCGACCGAGACGCGGGACGACGCCGCGGCGTCCGACGCGGCGCTGCGCGACGCACGCCTCGCGCTCCAGGGAGCGATCGACGCCCTGGAGGAGCCGGCCGACGTCGAGCTCGTCGAGGTCACGCTCACCCCGCGCTGCCTCGCCGGCAAGCCCTACGTGGCGGTCCGCGCGGACAACGTCTCGGGTGGAGTTGTGGACGTCGAGATCGCCTCGGCGCTCGGGGCGAAGACGTTCGCGGCCGTCGCGCCGGGGGCGAACGCCTACCAGTCGTTCGCGGCCCGCGGCGTGACCGGTGACCTCGTGGTCACCGTGACCGCCACCGGGGCGGACGGCGAGCAGACGGTCGAGCAGACGGTCACCGTGCCGACCTGCTGACCGCTCCGACGCGCACCTGGAGCCCGGCCCCGCGGGGCCGGGCTCCAGGTGCGTGGGTCAGATGTTCTGGGGCCGCAGCACGGCACTGATGCCGTGGGCGATCTGGACGTTGCCCTTGTTCAGGTCCAGCCTGCTCGTGACGAGGAACGGGTCGAGGTCGTTGCGGTCCTGGTCGACGAGGCGGACCAGACCCAGGCGCTTGCTGAGCACGTCGACCCGGAACGTCGCGCCCTGGGCCGTCGTGAGGACGGCGTCGTCGGACCGCAGCGCGGTGCGCGCGTCGATCGTCGCGCCGGGGACCACGTGGTACAGCAGCACCTGCTCGATCGTGTCGATGCCGACGGTGCTGGCGAGCGTCGTGAGCACGCGCTCCTCGGTGGGCTGCCACCGGTGGGTCAGGTCGAAGGCCAGGAGCTGGAACGCCCGGTCGTTCGGGAGGAACGCGGTGAGCGGCACCGTGCCGTCGGCGAGCACCGCCACGGGGCTGGAGGGCTTGGCCGCCAGCACGGCGGCGACCGCCTGGTCGACGAGGTCGAAGTCGTACCAGTTGCGGTCGAACCTGTCCCCGTCGGCCGCGAGCACGCTGGCCAGGCTCGTGGTCCCCGTGGGCGTCGTCGTGGGAGCCGGTGCGGCGGTCGCGGGTGCGGCCGCGGCGGCGAGGGCGAGGATCGCCGCTCCTGCCGCGGTGAGCGTGCGTCGGAGGTTCATCGTCGAGTCCCTTCGTCGTGCACGGGACGGCGGATTCGCCGTCGGACGCCGGACGGTGTCCACCCCTCCTTCCGGTGCCCGGCCGCGCGCGGATGCACCCGCACGCCGAGAACCCGGGGCTCGCGCTACGCACCACCTCCCTGGCGTGCGAGTGCCCGGACCGTGTCGATCGTGTCGGCCTCGGCGGCGGTCTTGTCGTCGCGGTAGCGCAGCACGCGCGCGAACCGGAGCGCGAGGCCGCCGGGGTAGCGGGTGGAGCGCTGGAGCCCGTCGAACGCGATCTCGACGACCTGCTCGGGGCGCACGTGCACGACGTACCCGTCGTCGGAGGTCTCCAGCTCGCGGAAGCGCCGGGTCTGCCACTCCAGCATCTCGTCCGTCATCCCCTTGAACGTCTTGCCGAGCATGACGAACCCGCCGTCGGGGTCGCGCGCACCGAGCCAGATGTTCGACAGCCACCCGCGTCGGCGGCCCGACCCCTGCTCGACCGCCAGGACGACGAGGTCGAGCGTGTGCCGCGGCTTGACCTTGACCCAGCCGGCGCCGCGCCGCCCGGCCGCGTAGGGCGTGTCGAGCGACTTCACGACGACGCCCTCCTGGCCCTCGGCCACGGCGCCCTCGAAGAACGCGGTCGCGGCGGTGGGGTCGTCGGTGACGAGGCGCCGCACGGCGTGCGTCCCGGCAGCGTCGGCGAGAAGGTCGTCGAGCACCGCGAGCCGGTCGCGCAGCGGCTCGTCGAGCAGGTCGCGCCCGTCGACGTGCAGCACGTCGAAGAAGAACGGCGACAGCTCGAGCGACGCCGCGAGCTCGGCCTCCTCGGCGGCGCTGCGCTCGCCCTGGGTCGCGGAGCGGGCGGCGGTCTCCTGGAACGGGCGCGGGACGCCGTCGGGCCCGACGACGAGCGCCTCGCCGTCGAGCACGAGCGCCCGCGCGGTCAGGGCGCGCGCCGCGGTGACGATCTCCGGAACGCGCTCCGTGATGTCGTCGAGCGAGCGCGTGAACACGCGCACGTCGTCGCCGTCTCGGTGCACCTGGATGCGGATCCCGTCGAGCTTCACGTCCACGGCCACGGCGGTGCCCGACGACGGCGCCCCGGCGTCGTCCTTGTCCTCCCCGGGGATGGTGGCGCCGAGCTTCTCGAGCGCTGCGCCGACGTCGGGCGCCGACTGCGCGAGCATCGGCCGGACGGGGCGGCCGACCGTGAGCCGGAACGCCGCCAGGGCGTCGGTCGCGGCCTCGGGGCTCCCGGCCGTGAGCGCGGCGCGCGCGACCGGTCCCGTGGCTCCCGCGAGCATGACTGCGCGGCGCACCGCGTCGGCTGGGACGCCGGTTGCCTCGGCGACGGCGTCGACCACCACGGAGTCGAGCGCGCCCTGCCGCAGCTCGCCCGAGACGAGTCCCGCGAGGAGCGACTGCTCGCGCTCCGTCGCGGCGCCGAACAGCGCGGCGGCCTCGGCCTGGCGGGCCGTCGCCGAGCCCGGGCCGGAGAGGTCGGCCATGCGCGCGAACGCGGCGTCGACGGCCGTCAGCGTGAGGGTCGGCTCCTCGGCCGGGGTGGGCAGGTCGCGCAGGGAACGCCACCCGAGACCCGTGCGGCGCTGGCGCAGCTCGCCCGCGAGGTACGCGACGGCGATCTCGACCTCGTCGCGGGCGTCCACGTCGTCGGTGTCGTCAGCCACGCCGGCCGGGCCGGCGTCGTCGGCGACGCGGCGCAGCAGGTCCGCGATGGCCGCGCGCTTGGCGAGGCGCGAGCGCGTGGCGGCGACGGCGTCGGACGTGGCGGCGACCTCGGCGAGCAGCATGCTCCATCCTCACGCCGACCACCCACGCCCGCCCGCGCTCCCTCCGGTGCCGAACCCGGGCTCTCTCCCCACGGTCGAGGTCGCGTGGGGAGCGACCCCGGGTTCGCCGACCCGGGAGAGCCCGGCGCCCAGGGTGCCCCAGGTTCGGCAGCGGGGAGCCGTGGCGGGGCGGCCGGTCAGCGGGCGGGTGCCACCGCGACGTCGACCGTCCCGACCGACGGCAGTGCGCGGCGCAGCGCCCTGTCGGCCGCGGCCGTGACCTGGTCGGCGGCGGCGACCGGCGTCTCGGGCGGCATGAGGACGCGCGCCTGGACGGCCAGGCGGTGTCCCGACCAGCGCAAGCGGACGTCGTCCACGCCCTCCAGCCCGTCCACGCCGTCGAGCGCGTGGCGCGCGCGGTCCGTGAGCTCCGGGTCGACGCCGTCGAGGAGCCGGCGCCCGACGTCGCGCGCGGTGCCCCACAGGAGCACGAGGATCGCGCCGGTGATGAGCAGCCCGACGAGCGGGTCCGCGAGGGGGAGTCCCGCGAGGACGCCGAGCGCACCGAGCACGACCGCGAGGGACGTGAAGCCGTCGGTGCGCGCGTGCACGCCGTCCGCGACGAGCGCGGCGGAGCCGATGCGGCGCCCCACGCGGATGCGGTACACGGCGACGGCCTCGTTGCCCGCGAAGCCGACGATGCCCGCCGCGATCACCCAACCGAGGTTGTCCACAGGCTGGGGATCCGCGAGGCGCCGCACCGACTCGACGCCCGCCACGACCGCCGAGAGCGCGATCATCGCGACGATGAACAGCCCCGCGAGGTCCTCGGCCCGGCCGTAGCCGTGGGTGTACCGGCGCGTCGCGGCACGACGGCCGAGCACGAACGCGAACCACAGCGGCACGGCCGTGAGCGCGTCGGAGAGGTTGTGCACGGTGTCCGCGAGCAGGGCCACGGACCCGCTGATCGCGACGATGCCGAGCTGCGCGAGCGCCGTCGCGCCGAGCACGACGAGGGACACCTTGACCGCCCGGATGCCCTGGCCGCTCGCGACGAGCTCGTCGTCGATGGAGTCGGCCGCGTCGTGCGAGTGCGGCACGAACACCTCGTGCAGCCAGCCGCGCAGCCCGGTCGGGTGACGATGGTCGTGGTCGTGGTCGTGGTCGTGGTCGTGGTCGTGGTCGTGGTCGACGGCGGCCGGGCGGGTCGTGCTCACCGCCGTACCTCGGCGTCCGCGGCGGCCCCAGGGGCGGGGGAGGACCCGTCGAGCGCGGCGTGCGCGCCGTCGGCGTGGTGCGCGGGATGGTCGTCGACGGCGTGCTGCGCCTGGAAGACGGCCTGGGTCACGAGAGTGCGCGCGTGCTCGTCGACGAGCGAGTAGAAGACGCGGTTGCCCTCCTGGCGGGCGCGGACGATGCGGCCCCACCGCAGCTTGGCGAGGTGCTGCGACACCGCCGTCGGGGACTTGCCGACGATCTCCGCGAGCGCGTTGACCGGCAGCTCGGTGTCGCGCAGGGCGAGGACGATCCGGACCCGCGTCGCGTCCGCGAGCAGCGAGAACACCTCCGCCGCGAGCTCGACGTACTGGCTGTCCACCCCGAACGTGCAAGCCTTCGTATCTTCACGCATACGCAGATACTAACGAAACGCGCCGTGCCATGGTGCCGAACCCGGGGTTGTGGCTCATCTCCGCCGCGAACCCGGCCATAGACCTGGGTTCGGCGACCTGACGGGCGACAACCCCGGGTTCGGCGGGTCCCGCGCTGCGCGTCGATACACCATTTTATGAATACATGTTTTCCTGTACTGTCGAGCGCATGGTCGAGACGGTCACGCTCACCCACACCGCGGCGCTCGCGCGGCTGGGGCACGCCCTGTCGGACGAGACGCGCACGCGCGTCCTGCTCGCGCTGCGGGAGGCACCCGCCTACCCGTCCGACCTCGCCGACGCGCTCGGCGTCTCGCGTCAGGTCATGTCGAACCAGCTCGCGTGCCTGCGCGGGTGCGGGCTCGTCGAGGCGATCCCCGACGGCCGTCGCACCTGGTACCGCCTCGCCGACCCCCACCTCGCTCCTGCTCTCGACGACCTGCTGCGGCTCGTCGTCCAGGTCGACCCCACGTGCTGCGGCCCCGACGGGTGCACGTGCTCATGACGTCGGTCTCGATCGGCCCCACACCTGCCGCACTGTCCGCCGCGCGTCGTGCGGTCCTCGAGCGGAGAGTCCGGTGGGTCGTCGCGGCGACGATCGCGTGGAACGTCGTCGAGGCGGCCGTCGCGATCACCGCGGGCCGCGTCGCGTCGTCGGCCGCGCTCGTCGGGTTCGGGCTCGACTCGCTCGTCGAGGTGCTGTCCGCCGCCGCGGTGGCCTGGCAGTTCGCCGCGCCCGACCCGCACCGGCGCGAGCGGGTCGCGCTGCGCCTCATCGCGGTGTCGTTCTTCGGCCTCGCCGTCTTCGTCTCCGTGGACGCGGTCCGGTCGCTGCTCGGCGCCGCGGAGCCCGAGCACTCCGCCGTGGCCATCTGGCTCGCCGCCGTGAGCCTCGCCGTCATGCCGTTCCTGTCGTGGTTCGAGCGCCGCACGGGCCGCGAGCTCGGGTCGGCGTCCGCCGTCGCGGACTCCAAGCAGACGCTCCTGTGCACCTACCTGTCCGCGGTGCTGCTCGTCGGGCTCGTGCTCAACGCGACCCTCGGGTGGTCCTGGGCGGACCCGGTCGCCGCGCTCGTCATCGCTGGCGTCGCCGTCAAGGAGGGCGTCGAGGCCTGGCGCGGGGACGCGTGCTGCGCTCCCGTCGCGGCGCTCGTCAGCGAGCGCGAGGCAGACAACTGCGCCGACGGGTGCTGCGCGCCCCGGGACAACGGGCCGCCGTCGCGCCCCTGAGCGCTCGTGGTCGTGCCCCGGGCCCTACGATCGCGACGTGAACGCCTCGGGAGCACCGGCGCGCCGCCGTGTGCCGCTGTGGCTCGTCGCGGCGGTGGTGGTCGTCGTGCTGCCCGCGACGGGGCTGCTCCCGGCTGCCGACGCGCGCGACCTGCTCGCGCGCACCGGGCCCGTGCTGATCTTCCTCCTCGCCATCACCGTGGTCGCGGAGCTGTGCGCGGGCGCGGGCCTGTTCGACGCCGTCGCGGCCCGCGCGGCGCGGCTCGCCCGGGGCAGGCGGATCGCCCTGTGGGGGCTCGTCGTCGTCCTCGCGACGGCGAGCACCGTCGTGCTCTCGCTCGACACGACGGCGGTGCTCGTCACGCCGGTCGTGCTCGCCCTCGCGCGCCGCACGGGCACGCGGCCCCTGCCGCTCGCGCTCACGGTCCTCGCGCTCGCCAACACGGCGTCACTGCTCCTGCCGGTCTCGAACCTCACGAACCTGCTCGCGTCGCACCGGTTCGGCTCCGGGTACGTCGGGGTGATGTGGGCCCCGGCGCTCGCGGTCCTGGCCGTGACCGTCGTCGTGCTGCTGGTGCTGCACGGCCGCGACCTGCGCGGGCGCTTCACCCTCGCGGGCGCCGGCCCGACGCCGCCCGACCGGTTGCTCCTGCGCGTCACCGCGGCGGTCGTCGCGCTCCTCGCGGTCGCGTTCGCGTTCGAGCTGCCCGTCGCGCCGACGGCGCTCGCGGGCGCCGCGGTGCTCTCGCTCGCGACGTGGTGGCGGCGCGTGCGGCCCCTCGTGCCGGTGCGGGAGATGCTGCCGTGGCGGTCCGTTCTCGTCGTGGCGGCGCTCTTCGTGCTCGTGGAGACCTGGCACGCGCACGGGCTCGGCGACCTCCTCGCCGCCGTCGCGGGCACGGGCGACGGGCCGGGTGACCTCGCGCAGCTCGCCGCGACCGGCGTCGTCGCCGCCAACCTGGTGAACAACCTGCCCGCGTTCCTCGCGCTGCTGCCCGCGGCGGGGGAGAGCGTCGACCGGCTCGCGACGCTCCTCGTCGCGGTGAACGCCGGGCCCCTGATCACGCCGTGGGCGTCGCTCGCGACCGTGCTGTGGTGGCAGCAGTACCGCCGTCACGCGTTCGAGCACGGACCTCCGCCCACGTGGCACGTGGTCCGCCAAGGTCTCGTGCTCGCACCCCTCGCCGTCGCGGCAGGGGTCGCGGTCGTCGCGCTCGGCTAGCTGTCGACGGCGTTCGACTGCCACTGCACCGCACCCGGTGCCGCGCGCACTTCTTGCCGCCTGTCACGTCCCGTACATCTGATGCGGCAGTCCTCGGCGCGGTCGCGCCTGGGAGTTCGCACCAGGCCGTGCAGCGGCGTCGTCCCGATTCGTGGCGCGCCAGCGATGGCGATTCGTGACGCCTGGGGGCACCCTGGGGACGTCGGAACGGCTCGCACGGGGGAAACAGATGCTGGTACGAGGCACGAGAACGTCCGGGACCACGGTGCTGCGCTGGTCCGCCTGCCTGTTCGCGCTCGCGTTGCTGGCGATGATGATCGTGGTGCGGTCACCGGAGGCGAGGGCCATGCCGAACCCGGACGGTGGGGCGGCCGGGCCACGGGGAATCTTCACCGAGCTCTCCATCACTGCGCTGGGCGCCGGCCAGGCCGTCGCCGGCTTCACCGCCCCCGACGGGTTCGATCCCCTGGCCGGCTACCCGGCGGGAGTCCCGGCCGGCTCGACGGCGAACGACGCGTCGTTCGCCGGGACGATCCAGGTCACGGACACGGTGTCGGGCCAGACGGCGTTGACGTACTGCATCGACCTGCTCACCGACACCGAGGTGGGCGTCAACTACGAGCTCGGCACCTGGGACGAGGCGAACGTGCCGAACCTCGGGTACATCGGCTACATCCTCGACAACTACTACCCGGTCACGGGCGAACCCGCGGCCGCGCCCTCGGCGAACGCCCGGGCGGCCGCGGTCCAGGCAGCGATCTGGTTCTTCTCGGACGACTACGTCCTTGCGACGGGCGATGCCGTGCGCCCGTACGTCGCGCAGATCGTCGCCGACGCGATCGCGAACGGCCCCGCCCCCGAGCCCACGCCGCCGACGCTCGAGGTGACACCGGAGCTGCTCGCCGCACCGCAGACGGGCGAGATCGTCGGCCCGTTCACCGTCGAGGCCGACGGACCGGCCACCATCCGGTCCTTCGCGGTCGAGGTGTTCACCGACCCCGACGGGACGAACCTCCTCGCCGACGGCGCCACCGTCGAACCAGGCGCCACCCTGTGGGCGCGCGTCGCGTCGCCGACCGGCCCGCACGGCTTCGTGCTCGAGAGACAAGTGACCGTCCTCGAGAGCACCGTGTACCTGTACGACGGGACGAACGTCGGACGGGACGCCGCGCAGAAGCTCATCCTCGCCCAGGAGAGCGAGCTGACCCGGCGTGCCGGGGCGCTCCTCGAGCCGTTCGCCGCCGGTTCGCTCGAGGTGACGAAGGTCGTCACCGGGGACGGTGCGGGCCTGCAGTCCGACGTTGTCGTCGACGTCGTGTGCACGTCCCCGAACGGGGAGGACAGCGTCGAGCACACCCTCACGGTCCCCGCGGGTGCCGTGGCCGGGGAGCACCCGCAGACCATCGGGGGGCTGCCGGCGGAGTGGTCGTGCGTCGTCACCGAGACCGACGACGGTGACAACGGCAGCGTCGTCGTCACGAGCACGAGCACCGTGCCCGAGTCGGTGCTCATCAGCAACGGCGACACCGTCGAGGTCACGGTGACCAACACCTACGACGTCGCGACCGGGGCGCTCCGCATCACCAAGGCCGTCACGGGGCCCGCAGCAGGGACGCAGGGCCCCATCACGCTCGTGCTGACCTGCGACGACCCGGAAGGGGCCTTCGACCAGCAGGTCGAGCTCCCGGCCGGTCTCGCGGACGGCGACCACGTCGCCCTCGAGGTCGAGGACATCCCGGCCGGGACGACGTGCACCGTGGAGGAGACCGCCACGGGCGCGACCCAGAGCACGCTCCTGACGCAGACCACCGTGACCCCCGAGAGCGTGACGATCGCCGAGGACGAGACCGCCGAGGTCGTCGTGGCCAACGCCTACGACATCGCGCCGACCCCAGAACCCACCCCGACCCCGATGCCGACCGCATCGGGTGGCGCGGACTCCGGACCGGGCGGCCTCGCGTCCACCGGCGCGGACGCGGCATCATTCCTCGTGCTCGCGTTCCTGCTCGCCCTCGGTGGCACTGCCACCGTCGTCCTCATGCGTCGCAAGGCGTAGCCCTCCGGCACGGGTTCCGAGCCTGACCGACCGCTCTGGCCAGAGCGAGCGCCGCACCGAAGACGTCCGTCGCGGCGAGCGCGGCGCCCGAGTGGATCGCTGCAGACTGGTGCATGGGCCCGGCACCCGACGACGTGGCGCAGTTCCCTCCCTCGGGTCGACCCGCTCGTCGCCTGACCCGTCGGTAGCCTCAGGCCATGCCCTTCGTGCTCATGCGACCGTCGTCGCGTCCGCTCGTCGACGCGGCACGAGCCGGCCAGGGATCGCCGGCGCGTGCCGACGGCGCCGCGGCCGAGCTGCGTGCCGACTACGAGCGATGGGGGCGGTGGTGGTGCGGACTGGGCGCCTTCGTCGGCACATCGGTGGGGGTCTTCCTGGGCGGGGCGGCGATGGACATGATCGTCGCGCTCGCGCCGGACCCGGTCGGCCTGATGCTCGGTGTCGTTCTCGGCGTGGCGGGACTCGGTCTCGTGGTCGTGTGCGGCGTCGTGCTGTTCCGGTTGTGGCGCACCGGACGTGCCCTGGTCCGAGGTGCGGCCTGGTGGCTTCGTCTGCCCTACCGGGCCGCCGGGCGTACGCGCCGAGCGTCGGGGTGGCTCGAGGCCCGCACGGTGAACTTCGAGCCGCCGGTGTTCGCGCGGATCGCCACGTCGGCTCTCGCCCTCCTGGGCGGGGTGATGGGTGTCTCGATGGCCTTCGCGCCGACGGGGATCTGGGACATGCCCGCCCTCGCCACGGCCTTCGTCGCAGCAGGGCTGCTCTCGCTGGCGTGCGGCTGTGGCCAGCTCGGCGGGGTCGTGCGCCTCGTGTCGGGGATCGGCGAGCGTGACCCGCTGTGGGCCCGCCTCCGCGGCGATGGGTGAACGACCCCCTGCCACCGTTCCCGGCAGGACGGCTGACCCTCGCTCCCGCACGACGGCGGCGCCGTACCTCGGGCGGGTACGGCGCCGTCGTCGTGCAGAGGGACGCTCGGCGGGCCGTCGGTCCCGTCACCGCGGGGAAGCCGACAGAGCGTCACGGCACGCGAGGGCCGCTGACACGGCGGCGGGGGTCGCCGGGAGCAGCGGGAGCCGCACGCGCGGGCTGGCGATGCGGCCCTCGGCGGCGAGGACGGCCTTGATCACGGCGGGGTTGGGTTCGGCGAAGAGGGTGCGCGCGAGCGGGACCAGCGCGTCGTGCACCGCCAGGGCGCGGTCCGCCGGCCCGTGCCTCCACGCGCTGACCAGCTCCGCGTAGGCGCGCGGGGAGACGTTGGCGCTCGCCGTGATCGCGCCGCGGGCGCCGAGGGAGATCAGCGGGCCGATGTACAGGTCGTCGCCGGCCAGCACGGACACGTCCGGTCGGAGGGTGCTCAGAAACGCGACCGTGGTGTCGTCGATCGAGCCCACCGTGTGCTTGAACCCGGCCACGCCGGGCAGGTCGGCGAGCCGGTGGAGCGTGTCCGTCGTCAGCCCGAGGCCCGTCCGGTACGGGACGTTGTAGACGACCAGCGGGACGGGGGACGCCGCGGCGAGGCGCCGGAAGTGCTCGACGACGCCCTCCTGGGTGGGGCGTGTGTACGACGGGACGGCGGCGAGCGCCGCCGTCGCCCCGGGGTCGAGGTCGGCGATCAGGTCGACCGACGCGGCGGTGCTGCTCGTCCCCGTGCCGACGACGAGCTGCCGGTCGCGTCCCGCGCAGACCGCGGCGCAGACGTCGACGACCTGGCGCGCCTCGGCGCGGGTCAGCGTCGCTGGCTCACCGGTCGTGCCCAGCGCGACGACGCCGGCCGCGCCGTCGTCGAGGACCGCTGCGGCGAGCGTCGCGAGCGCGTCGAGATCGAGGCGGTCGTCGTCGGTGAACGGCGTGACGAGGGGGACGTAAAGGCCGGAGAGCTCCATGGCCGCAACTCTCGAGTCGTGGCGACCGTCGGGTCCAGTTCAGGTTCGTGCTGCATGCCGTAAGTTCTCCTTATGCTCGACGTCCGCAGGCTCCGGCTGCTCCGCGAGCTCTCGCACCGCGGGACCATCGCGGCCGTGGCGGAGGCGCTCACCTACACGCCCTCGGCCGTGTCGCAGCAGCTCTCCGCGCTCGAGCGCGACGCCGGGGTGCCGCTCCTCGAGCGGTCGGGTCGCCGGGTCCGGCTCACCGCGGCCGCGGAGACGCTCGTCGCGCACACGGAGAGGATCTTGGAGATCCTCCGAGAGGCGGACGCCGACCTCGCGTCGGCGGCCACCACGGTCGGCGGGACGCTGCGCATCGGCGTCTTCCCGACGGCCGTGCCGACCCTTCTCACGCCCGCCGCCGTGCGCCTGAGCACGGACCACCCGGGTCTCGGCATCCAGGTCTCCGAGCTCGACCCCGCCTCGATGCCCGACGCGCTGCGGAGCGACGTGGTCGACGTCGCGCTGGTCCAGGAGTACGACCACGTCCCGCTCACCGTCGGGATCGGCCTCGACGTGGAGCCCTTGATGGAGGAGACCGTCCACCTGGCCGCCCGGGACTCCGGGGCGCTCGCCGACCGTCGCGAGGCGACCTGGATCGCCGGCACACCCGGCACCCTGTGCCACGTCCTGACCGTCCGGGCCTGCGAGGCCGCGGGCTATACGCCGAAGATCCGCCACCACGCCGACGACTTCGGCGCCGTCCTCGCGCTGGTCGCGGCCGGGCAGGGCGTCGCCCTCGTCCCGGACCTCGCGACCGGGAACGCGCCCGGCGACGTGGTCCTCACCCCGCTCGCGGTCCGGCGCAGGACGTCGCTCGCCTACCGCCGCGGGTCTCGGACGCACCCGGGGGTCGCCGCCGCGCGTCAGGCGCTGCGCTCCGCGGTGGAGGCGGCGGACCTCTCGCCCCGCCCCTCGTAGCGACACCGGGCGCGTCGACACCCTCCCGACCACACGGCCGCCGCTCCCGGCCTCAGCTCTCCGGGTCGTCCTGAAACACCCGGACCTCCTGCGCGCACCGGCACGCGACGGCGATCTTCGCCGCCCACACGAGGGCCTCCTGGCGGGACGGCACCTCCAGCACGGTGTAGCCGCCCTCGAGCCGGGCCGTCTGCGGGTAGGTGCCCTCGGTGACGGTGCCGTCACCGGCGACCAGGACGGGCGGGACGCTCTCGTCGATCCCGCCGCCGAACACCCAGACCCCGGCCTCCTTGGCCTCGCGCACGACCGCGTGCGCCGCGGCCGCGGCCGCCGCGAGGCCGCCGGGACCGAGGTCCATCTCGCCGCTGGGGAACGAGATCAGGTACTTCGCCATCGCGCGTCTCCTTCGTCTCCGGGGGATCCCGGTCCATCGTCACGCCAGACACCCGCGCCACGCCCACCCTTGACGCCCCGGATGTCCGTCTCGTAACGTCCGTACTGCACGACGCAAGAAGTTGACAGAAGCCCAGCACAAAGCAGTGCACACGCTGCAACTCTCGAATTCCGCCACGGGTCCGACCGGTGACCATCCCTGACGGGTCGTTCGTGGCACTCCCGGCTGACCGGTCTCGACCTCGGGTCGATCCCGGTCACGACCCTGAACCAGACCTGACCCGACCCACCCGTGACGGTGGCGCGGCACCAGCACGGTCGCGCGCGCCGTCGGGCACCGTTGCCCGCGGGTGGACGAGCCCGCCCCGGCGGGAGAACGAGGACGTTCATGAGAACCCCCTGGAAGCACACGGTCGTGGCGGGCGCCGCGCTCGCGCTCGTCGCGCCGCTCGGCGTCGTCGCCGCGGCGCACGCCGCGGACGCCACCAACCTGGCGCTCGGCAAGCCGATCGCCGCGTCGTCGGTGACGCAGAACTACGTCGCGGGCAACGCGAACGACGGGAACGCGAGCTCCTACTGGGAGGGCGCGGGCAGTCAGTACCCGTCGCACCTGACCGTCGACCTCGGGGCGGAGGCCGACGTCGACCGCGTCGTCGTCACGCTGCCCCCGCCCTCCGTGTGGTCGTCACGCACGCAGACGTTCAGCGTGCTCGGCCGCTCCGACGGCGAGTCGTCGTTCCGGACGCTCAAGGCGTCGGCGGCGTACGGGTTCGACCCCGCGAGCGGCAACAAGGTCGAGATCCCCCTCGACGCCGAGGTCGACGAGGTGCGCCTCGCCTTCACCGCCAACACGGGCGCGGGCAACGGCCAGGTGTCCGAGCTCCAGGTGTGGGGCACACCCACGGGCGGCACCGACCCGACGGACCCGACCGGGCCGACGGACCCGACCGGCACCAACTACGCGAAGAGCCGTCCCGCCACGGCGTCGTCGACGGAGTGGCAGTTCGTCGCCGGCAACGCGGTCGACGGCAGCGCGACCACCTACTGGGAGGGCGCGGGCGGGCAGTACCCGTCGACGCTCGACGTCGCGCTCGCCGCGCCCACGCAGCTCAGCAGCGTGCGCGTCCGGCTCAACCCCGACGCCGCGTGGGGCCCGCGCACGCAGACCTTCTCCGTGTGGGGCCGCACCGGCACGGGCGCCTGGCAGGAGCTCAAGGCGTCCGCCGGGTATGCGTTCGCGCCGGGCAGCGGCAACCTCGTCGACGTCCCCGTGACCGGCACCGCCACCGACGTGCGCCTGCGCTTCACGGGCAACACCGGCGCGGGCAACGGCCAGGTCGCCGAGCTCGAGGTCTACGGCGCCCCGGCGCCGAACCCCAACCTCACCGTCACCGCGGTGACCGCGTCCCCGGCGTCGCCCACGGCGACGACCCCCGTGACGCTCACGGCGACGGTGAAGAACACGGGCGACCGCGCGTCGTCGGCCACCACGCTCGACGGGAGGCTCGGCGGTTCGACCGCGGGCTCTGCCGCGGTCGCCGCGCTCCAGCCCGGCGCGAGCGCGCAGGTCCAGGTCGCGGCGGGCACCCGGCCCGCGGGCGAGTACACGGTGGGTGCGGTCGTCGACCCGGCGAACACCGTCGTCGAGCAGAACGAGACCGACAACGCGTTCACGGCGACGGCGAAGCTCGTCGTGGGCGAGGCGCCCGGTCCGGACCTCGAGGTCGTCTCGGTGACGTCCAACCCGGCCAACCCGGCCGTCGGCACGGCCGTGACGTTCTCGGTGCAGGTGCGGAACCGCGGCAACCAGCCGGTCGCGGCCGGGTCGGTGACGCGCGTCGTCGCCGGGTCCACCACGCTCAACGGCACGACGCCGGCCGTCGCCGCGGGCGCGACCGTCACCGTCACGCCGAGCGGGACGTGGACCGCGACCAACGGCGGGGCCACCGTGACCGCGACGGCCGACGCGACGGGCGTCGTCGCCGAGACGAACGAGGGCAACAACACCGGCACGCTCGCCGTGACCGTCGGGCGCGGCGCCGCCGTCCCGTACACGACGTACGAGGCGGAGGACGGCCAGTACACGGGCACGCTGCTCCAGACCGACGCGCTGCGCACGTTCGGCCACACGAACTTCGCGACCGAGTCGTCGGGCCGTGAGTCCGTGCGCCTGACCAGCACGGGTCAGTACGTCCAGCTCACGTCCACCAATCCGACGAACTCGATCGTCGTGCGCAACTCGATCCCCGACGCCCCCGGCGGTGGCGGCCAGGAGAAGACGATCAGCCTCTACGCGGACGGCCAGTTCGTGCAGAAGCTGACGCTGTCGTCGAAGCACGCCTGGCTCTACGGCACGACCGACCAGCCCGAGGGCCTGGTCAACACGCCGGGCGGCGACGCGCGCCGGCTCTTCGACGAGTCGCACGCGCTGCTCGGCCGGTCCTTCCCCGCGGGCACGGTGTTCAAGCTCCAGCGCGACGCGGGCGACGACGCCGCGTTCTACGTCATCGACCTCGTCGAGCTCGAGCAGGTCGCCCCGCCGCTGGCCAAGCCCGCGCAGTGCACGTCGATCACCGAGTACGGCGCCGTGCCGAACGACGGGCTCGAGGACACCGCGGCCATCCAGGCCGCCGTCACCGCGAACCAGAACGGCGACATCGACTGCGTCTGGATCCCGGTAGGGCAGTGGCGCCAGGAGAAGAAGATCCTCACCGACGACCCGCTCAACCGCGGCATGCACAACCAGGTGGGCATCAGCGACGTGACGATCCGTGGCGCGGGCATGTGGCACTCGCAGCTCTACAGCCTCATCCCGCCGCACCTCGCCCCGGGCGTCATCAACCACCCGCACGAGGGCAACTTCGGGTTCGACGTCGACGACAACACCCAGATCTCCGACCTCGCGATCTTCGGCTCCGGCACGATCCGCGGCAACAACGGCCAGGAGGAGGGCGGAGTCGGGCTCAACGGCCGCTTCGGCAAGAACACGAAGATCACCAACGTGTGGATCGAGCACGCGAACGTCGGCGTGTGGGTCGGGCGCGACTACTCCAACATCCCGGAGCTGTGGAACCCGGGTGACGGGCTGGTCTTCTCCGGCATGCGGATCCGCAACACCTACGCGGACGGCATCAACTTCAGCAACGGGACGCGCAACTCGACGGTGGTGAACTCGACGTTCCGCAACACCGGCGACGACGCGCTCGCCGTCTGGGCCAACCCGTACGTCAAGGACCGGGCCGTCGACATCGGCCACTCCAACACGTTCCGCAACAACACCGTCCAGCTCCCGTGGCGTGCCAACGGCATCGCGATCTACGGCGGGTACGACAACTCGATCGAGAACAACCTCGTCTACGACACCATGAACTACCCCGGCATCATGCTGGCGACCGACCACGACCCCCTGCCGTTCTCGGGGACGACGCTCATCGCCAACAACGGCCTCTACCGCACCGGCGGGGCGTTCTGGAACGAGGACCAGGAGTTCGGCGCGATCACGATCTTCCCGCAGACGCACGACATCGTCGGCGTCACCATCCGCGACACGGACATCGTCGACTCCACGTACGACGGCATCCAGTTCAAGAACGGCGGCGGGAACATGCCGGACGTGAAGATCACGAACGTGCGGATCGACCAGTCCAACAACGGTTCCGGCATCCTCGCGATGGGCGGCGCCCGCGGCAACGCGATCCTGTCGAACGTGACCGTCACGAACTCGCGTGACGGCGACGTCGCGAAGGAGCCCGGCTCGCAGTTCGTCTTCACGGGCCAGTAACCGGGGCCGACCCGGACCACCCTCGCGGTGCCGAACACGACGTGGGGGTCGTCATCCGCCGGATGACGGCCCCCACGTCGTTCTGGAGGGCGGGGAACCTTGTGCTCGACGGCGGGCGGTCGGGTCTGGTCATCAGCCACGGTCACACCGGGGTCGCCACGTGCCGGTGATGTGGCGACCGGGCTCGCCGCGGCGAGATCAGCGCGGCGGCAGGCGGTCGGCGACGGGCTCCGGGGCCGGGGGCACGGTGTCCTCCACGAAGCGCGGGCGGCAGGCGAACCAGCCGCCGACCACCCCGGGGACGGCGGTCGCGGCGAGCACCAGGAGCGGGACGGACCACGACCCGGTCGCCTCGCGCAGCAGGCCCAGGCCGATCGGGCCGAAGCATGCGAGCGCGTACCCGAGGCCCTGGACGAAGCCCGAGACGGCCGACGCGGACTGCGGCGTCCGGGTCCGCCGGTTGATGAGGGTCATGCACAGGGGGAACGTGCTCACCCCGATGCCGAGCGCGCACATCCACAGCACGGTGCCGTCGAGCGGGGACAGGAGCAGGCCGAGGTACCCGGTCACGAGCACGACGGCGCACACGACGACCACGACGAACGGGTTCGCCAGGCGCGTCGCGAGGTGCGGGACGACCAGCGCGGCGACCATGCCCCAGGCGGAGTAGAGGGCGACCATGGTGCCGCCGAGCGCGGCGCTCCCGCCCGCGTCGGTGAGGACGGCCGGGACCCAGGTGATGATCCCGTAGTTCGACCACGAGATCGCCGCGAACAGGACGACGAGGCCCCACACGGTCGACGACCGGCCGATCCGCGGCCTCGCCCCGGACGCGGCGGCTGCCGAGGGCGCGTGGTGGTCGGCGGGCAGGCGGGTCGCCAGGACGAGCCAGACGACGGCGGCCAGCGCCGCGGGTCCCGCCCAGATCCCGACGGAGAACCGCCAGCTGGTCGCCTCGGCGACCGGGACGGCCAGCAGTGGGGCGACGAACTGACCGGTCTGCATGAGGATCAGGTAGAGCGACGTCCACAGGGCGATCCGGTCCGGGAACCACGCCTTGACCAGGGGGACGATCACGACGTTCGCCGCGCCGATCCCGGCGAGGGCCAGCACGGTCGACACCACCAGCCAGGTGGTCGACGGGGAGACGGCGCGCAGCACGAGCGACAGGGCCGTGAGGCCCAGCGCGACCGTGGCCGTGCGCTCGAGCCCGAACCTGCGCGTGACAACGGGGGCGAGGAAGCCGAAGAGGCCGAACGACACCGCGGGCACGGTGCCGAGCAGCCCGGCCACGGCCACGCCGTAGCCGAGGTCGGCGCCGATGGTCTCCAGGAGCGGGGTGAACCCCGTGACGGCCGTCCGGAGGTTGATCGCCGTGAGCGCGACGGCGAGGCCGGCCCACAGGGTGAGGCGGACTCGCCCTGCGGGGACGCAGGTGGGGGAGAGTGTGGCCATGAAAAGCTCCGCTGTGAGGTCGGCCGACGATAGGATCATGGGATGAATCCTGAGCAGTCTGACACGCGCGAGCCGCTGCGTCGAGTAGGACTCATCGACCAGGCGGCGGCACGGTTCCGTGACGAGGTGGTCTCCGGGCGCTGGCCGGTCGGCGAGCGCATCCCGACCGAGGTCGCCCTGGTGGCGGAGTTCGGCATCGGGCGGAACACGGTCCGCGAGGCGCTCCAGTCGCTGGTGCACGCCGGCTTGCTGCGCCGCGAGCAGGGGCGCGGCACGTTCGTCATCTCCCGCTCCGAGCTGACCGGCACCCTCGAGCGCCAGCTCGCCGGGGGGAGCCGCCGTCACTACCTGGAGCTGCGCCTCGCCCTCGACAGCACCGCGGCGTCGCTCGCCGCCGCGAGCCGCACGGACGCCGACGTCGTGCTGCTGCGCGAGCTGCGCGACCGGCGGGAGGAGACGTGGTCGACCGACGACCCCGACGCGCGCGCGAGCGCGGACCTCGACCTGCACCGCGCGATCGTGGAGGCGACGCACAACCCCCTGTACGTCACGCTGTATTCGAGCATGCTCGACGTGTTCGCCGTCCACATGCGCGACGAGGAGAACGAGGACGAGGACGCGGCGCACCGGCACCACCACGAGCTGGTCGAGGCGATCGCCGACGCGGACGCCGACCGTGCCGCCGCGGCGGTGGCCGCCATCATGGACCCGTTCCTGCGCTGAGCCGCGGCGCGGCAGCGGGGCTCGCGGTCAGTCCAGGCAGAACTCGTTGCCCTCGACGTCCAGCATGACGATGCACGACTCGTTCTCCTCGTCCGCGACCATGACGCGCACGCACGTCGCGCCCAGGGTGACGAGGCGGTCGCGCTCGGCCTCGAGCGTCGCGAGGCGCTCGGCCCCGACGAGCCCGGTGCCGACGCGCACGTCGAGGTGCACCCGGTTCTTCACGACCTTGCCCTCGGGGACCCGCTGGAAGTACAGGCGCGGACCCGCGCCGGTCGGGTCGCTGCACGCGAACCAGGTGTCGCGCTGCTCGGGCGCGAGCGCGGCGTTCGCGTCGTCCCACGTGGCGAAGCCGTCCGGGGGCGACGGCGGGACGTAGCCCAGCACCTCGCACCAGAACCGGGCGACGCGCTCCGGCCGCGCGCAGTCGAACGTGACCTGGACCTGCCTGACCGTCGTCGTCATCCCGTCACCCTAGGCGCGCGGGGGCTCCTGGTCGGAGGGCATTTCCGGCCGTGACGGATCCGTCACCGGTGCGTCCGTCACCGGCGTGGTCGGCGCCGGTGCGGTCGGCGTCGCAGGGAACGTGCGTCGCGCGACGAGGACCACGACGAGCGCGACGGCGACGATCCCCGCCCCGACGAACGGGACGACGTCGAGCCCGGAGCGCGCGAGGACGAGCGCGCCGAGCGCGGCGCCCCCGCCGATGCCGACGTTCGACGTCGCGTTGACGAGCGCGCCCGTGAGATCGGGTGACGCCCCGTGCGCGCGGATCGCCGCCGCCTGGAACACCGGCGCGACCGCGCCGAACCCCGCGCTCCACACCCCGATGGCGACGAGCACCCCGACGGTCCCGGGGAACGCCAGCCCCACGGCGAGCATGCCGGCCACGACCGCGACGAGCGTCACGACCGTCGTCCGGCGCGGCCGGTGGTCGAGGCGCGCGGCGGCGAACGCCGTCCCGACGAGCCCGAGCGCCCCGAGCACCAGGAGCGCCGGGCCGAGCGCCGTCTCCTTCAGGCCAGCCCCGAGGAGCAGGAGCGACACGAAGGTGTAGACGGTGTACTGGCCGAGGTAGGTGAGCGCGTTGGTGGTCGTGGCCACCGCGAGCGCGGAGCGCCGGCTCGCGCTCGACGCGTCCGACGGCGGAGCGCCGCCCCCGGGGACGGGCGGCAGCAGGAACGCGATGAGCACGGTGGCCAGCGCGCACGTGCCCGCGAGGACGCCGAACGCGGGACGCCAGCCGATCGCCGTCCCGAGCGTCGTCGTCAGCGGGACGCCGAGCACGAACCCGACCGCCGCGCCCGCGGTGACGAGCGAGAGCGCGCGCCCCGTGAGGTGCGGCAGCACGAGCCGCGACGCGTACCCGATGCTCACGGAGAAGAACACCGCGTGCGACGCGCCGCCCAGGGCCCGCGCCGCCGCGACGACGGCGAACGTCGGCGCGACGGCGACGAGCACGTTGCTCACCGTGTAGAGCCCGAGCGTCGTCAGGAGCAGGCCCTTGCGCGGGAGGCGCGCGGTGCCGAGCGTCAGCGGTACGGCGAGCGCCGCGACCATGACCGCGTACGCCGTGACGAGCAGCCCTGCGACGGATTCCGTGACGTCCAGGTCCGCGCTGAGCAGCGGCAGCAGCCCGACGGGCACGAGCTCGGTCGTGATGGCGACGAACGTCGCGAGGCCGAGGGCGACGATGCCGCCCATCGCCTCGCGGACCGTGCCGGGCCGGAAGGGGGCGGTCATGCGTCCGTCTCGGCCTGCAGGGGAGCGGGGTGGTCGAGGGCGACAGCGCGCAGCATGCTCCCACCCTAGGAGGACGGCGCCGCCGCGGGCTGGGCCACGGCCTGCTCGGCGGCGCGGCTGACGTGCTCCCACGCGGCCCAGGTCTCGAGGCGCTGGGCCGTGACGTGCTGCGCGACGTCGAAGACCATGCTGCCCAGGAGCAGGCGCAGCGGCGGGTCGTCGCTGTCGACGAGCGTGAGCATCGCCTCGGCGGCGAGCCGCGGGTCGCTGTCCACGGACCCGTCGGCCCACTGGCGCTCGAGCTCGGCGCGCAGGGGCGCGTACGGCTCGGCGGGGGTGGTCGAGGCCATGCTCGTGTACAGGTCGGTCCAGTAGCCGCCGGGCTGCACGACGGTGACCTTCACGCCGAACGACGCGGCCTCCGCCGCGAGGGCCTCGCTCATGCCCTCGAGCGCGAACTTGCTCGCGCTGTACAGCCCCGTGCTCGGGAAGCCGCCGAGCGCGGCGATGCTCGAGACCTGGAGCAGGTGCCCCGAGCCCTGCGCCCGCAGGTGCGGCAGCACCGCCTGGCTGACCCACAGGGCGCCGAAGAAGTTGACCTCGAGCTGGGCGCGGGCCTGGGCCTCGGTGAACTCCTCGACCATGCCCATGGACAGGGTGCCGGCGTTGTTCACGACGACGTCGAGGCGGCCGAAGCGGTCGACCGCGGTCGCCACCGCGGCGTCGACCGCGCTCTTGTCGGTGACGTCCAGGGCCAGCGCGAGGACGCGGTCGTGGTGCTGGGCGTCGAACGTGTCTGCGGCCGCGGTCCGCGCCGCGGCGACCACCCGGTCGCCGCGCTCGAGCGCGGCGACGGCGAGCGCGTGCCCCAGGCCGCGGCTCGCGCCGGTGATGAACCACGTGCGGGGAGAGGGGGAGGTGTGGCGCAAGGGATGCTCCTCTGATGAGACGAGACGTTGCGTCTCGTTGAGAAGTTGACCGTAGGGCACGTCTGCGCGTTTGGCAATACGCAACGTCTCGTCTCGGGCCGGACTAGGCTGACCGCATGTCGACCCCCGACCCCGCACGCCGCAACGAGAGCTCACGCCGCGCCGTCCTCACGGCCACGCTCGACCTCCTCCAGGAGGTGCCCTACGCGCGCCTGAGCATCGAGGGCATCGCCACGCGCGCCGGCGTCGGCAAGCAGACGATCTACCGCTGGTGGCCCTCGAAGGCCGCCGTCCTCTTCGACGCGTTCCTCCTCCTCAGCGAGGCGGGGGAGGGCGAGGCGCCGCAGCTCCCCGACACCGGAGACCTCCGGGCCGACCTCACCCTCGTGCTCCGGGCGACCGTCGCCGAGCTGAACGACCCCCGCCTCGCCGAGCCGATGCGCGCGCTCGCCACCGAGGCCGCGCACGACGAGGCGCTCGCCGCGGCGTACCACGAGCGCCTCGACGCCCCGCTCCGCGAGGCCAAGCGGGCGAGGTTGCGCAGCGCGCAGGAGGCCGGGGAGCTGGCCGACGACCTCGACCTCGACGTCGCGGCCGACATCATCTGGGGCCCCGTGCTGAACCGGTGGCTCCAGCGCAGCGGTCCCCTGACCGACGAGTACGTCGACGCGCTCCTCGACATCGCGCTCCGCGGAATGCTGCGGCGCGCCGAGGCCTCCTGACGGCCGTGCGCGTCGAACCGGTGACCGAGGGCGTCCTCGCGGACCGGGTCGTGGACCTCGTCCTCGGGTTCCGGCGCGGGGACCGGGCGACGGTGCCCGACGACGCGGTGCGGCTCCTCGTCGACGGCCACCCGTCCGCACGGCCCGAGGCGCTCGCGGACCTGCTGGTCGCACCTCTGCGGGCTGCCGGCCGACCGGTCGCGCGGGTGCGCGTGCAGGACTTCTGGCGTCCCGCGTCGCTGCGGCTCGAGCACGGCCGGGAGGACCCGGACGCGCTGCTCGACGCGTGGATCGACGTCGCGGGCCTCAACCGCGAGGTGCTCGACGCCGTCGGCCCGGGCGGGCCCGGGCGCTACGTGCCGAGCCTGCGCGACCCCGCGACGAGCCGGTCCACGCGCGCGGCGTACGTGGCCGCGGAGCCCGGGCTCGTCGTCGTGCTCGACGGCGCGCTGGCCCTCGGCCGCGGGCTCGCCGTCGACCTCTCCGTCCACCTGGCGCTGCACGCACCGACGCTCGCGCGCCGCACCCCGGCGGAGGACGCCTGGACGCTCGACGCGTACGCGCGCTACGAGCGGGAGGTGCGCCCCGCGGAGGTGGCCGACGTCGTCGCGCGGGTCGACGACGCGCGGCACCCCGCGCTCGTCGTGCGCTGACGCGCGTCCTCGGGCACCGCGCGCCGACACCCCCAGTCGGGTGGTGCGCTCAGCGGGGCAGGTGCGTCTCGACGAGGTCGACGATCGCGGGGTCGTCGGGCAGGGTGCGGGGGCGGAAGCGGTGCACCTCGCCGCCGGGCACGACGACGAACTTCTCGAAGTTCCACGTGACCCGGCCGGCCTTGCCCTCGGCGTCCTCGGCCTTCTTCAGCTCCTGGTAGAGCGGGTGGGCGTGACGTCCGTTGACGCGCACACGGTCGACCACGGGGAACGTCACGCCGTACGTGAGCGAGCAGAACTCCTGGATCGCCTCGTTCGTGCCGAGCTCCTGGAGGAACTGGTTGCTCGGGAACCCGATGACGGTGAACCCACGGTCGCGGTACTTCTCCTGCATCGCCTCGAGCGTCGCGTACTGCGGCGCGAGGCCGCACCGCGACGCGACGTTCACGACGAGCACGACGTCGTCCGCGTGCTCGCGCAGGGTGTGCGTCGTCCCGTCCATGGCGTCGAACGGGATGTCGTACAGGCTCATGCGGGGATCTCCTGACGGTCGGACGGAGGTGGTTCGCCTCCCATCCTGCACCCCGACGACGCCCGAGATGTGAAGATCCCGGGTCGAGGTCGCGCCCGCGGTCGCCGCGGAGCACCCCGCCCGCAAGACTCGCCTCATGGCCACCCCGGACCCGGACGACCTCGGCCCAGACGGCACCTCGCGCCTCGGGCGCGCGGTCGTCGGCGTGGTCGTGGGGATCGCGATCTTCGCGTTCGTCGGCGTCGTGGGGTACTTCCTCTTCATGTCGTACGCCATGCAGCAGTGGGCGAACTCGTACGACTCCTCGCAGCCCCAGGTCACGGTCACGGCCGAGGACACGAACGCCGTCGAGCACGGGACCGGGCTCGACGCGTCCAACGAGGCGTACCGGCAGCGGATGGGCACGCCCGAGGACCACGCCGAGGCGGCGCTCTCCGTGCCCGCGGTCCAGGCAGCTCTGGAGCCGCTCGCCGACGGGTCCGCCGTCACGGGTGACGAGGTCTGGGACACGCTCGTCGCGGCGGGCTACGAGCACGTGCAGGTCTCGGACAAGAACGCGAGCGGTGATCTCGTCCCGGTCGTCGGCGTGGGCGTCGGGGTGCCCGGCGGCTGCGTGTACGGGGCGGTCGCGCCCGACGCCGTCACGCTCGACGCCGGGGGACCGATCGCCGACGGCGGGTGCCTGGAGATGCCATCGCACTGACGTCCTCGCGGACGCTTCGGCGAGATCGGCCCGTGCGTCCGAGATCGACCTTCGGTGGGTCGATCTCGCGACCTGCGGGTCGACCTGGGTACGGTCAGCGGGGGTGGGCGACGGCGCCCGCGCAGGTGACGGAGGGTGAGACATGCGGATCGAGGGCAGGGTCGCCCTGGTGACGGGAGGGGCCTCGGGCCTCGGGCGCGCGACGGCGGAGGGCCTGGTCGCGGCGGGGGCGCGGGTGGTCCTCGCGGACCTCGCGTCGTCCGACGGAGCCGCGGTCGCCGCTGCGCTGGGCGACGCGGCGCGGTTCGTCCCCACGGACGTGACGAGCGAGGCCGACGTCGCGCGGGCGCTCGACGCGGCGGACGCCCTCGGCGGGGCGCGCGTCGTGGTGAGCTGCGCCGGGATCGTGCTCGCGCAGCGCGTGCTCGGCAGGTCGGGGGTGCACGCCCTCGACGCGTTCCGGCGGATCGTGGACGTCAACCTGGTCGGGACGTTCAACGTCGTCCGGCTCGCGGCCGAGCGCATGCTCGCGCTCGCCCCGCTGGGGTCGGACGGGTCTGACGGTGAGGACTCTGCGGGGGAGGAGCGCGGCGTCGTCGTGCAGACCGCGTCGGTCGCGGCGTTCGACGGGCAGGTCGGCCAGGCCGCCTACGCGGCCTCCAAGGCGGGCGTCGCGGGCCTCACCCTGCCGCTCGCGCGCGACCTCGCGCAGCACCGCATCCGCGTCATGACGATCGCGCCCGGCATCTTCCGTACCCCGATGATGGCGTCGCTGCCCGAGGCGGCGCAGGAGTCGCTCGGCGCGCAGGTGCCGCACCCGAGCCGGCTCGGCCGCCCGGAGGAGTACGCGCACCTGGTGCGCGCGATCGTCGAGAACCCGATGCTCAACGGCGAGGTGATCCGCCTCGACGGCGCGATCCGCATGGCGCCGCGCTGAGCGCACGGACCACGGGCGCGCCGCGGCGCGGACCACGGGACCGCGGGCGACCGCCCGCACGAGAGGAGGAGGACGATGCCGCCGTACACGACGGCGACCGACTTCCGCGCCGACCTGCTCGCGCGCGCGAGCGCGGCCCAGCGCCGCGCCTACACCCGGTACTTCCCCGGTGACGACACGCTCGCCGGGGTGAGGATGGGGGACGTGTTCACGCTCGCGAAGAGCGCGTTGGACCTGCCGGTGGACCAGATCGAGCTGCTGCTCGAGGACCGGGTCCACGAGGTCCGTGCGGGCGGCTGCTCGATCATGGGCAAGTCGGCGACGGCCCGGCGCGTCACCGTCGAGCGGCACGCGGAGCTCGTCGAGCTCTTCCTGCGCCGTCACGACAGGATCGACACGTGGGACCTCGTGGACCTCACCGCGTACCAGGTGCTCGGGTCGTGGCTCCTCGACCGGCCGCGCGACGTCCTCGACAGCCTCGCCCGGGCGCCGGACTGGCCGCGGCGGCGCTCCGCGATCGTCGCGACGGCCGCGTTCCTGCGCCGCGGTCAGGTCGACGACACGTTCCGGCTCTCCGAGGTCCTCGTCGACGACCCCGAGCCCTACGTGCAGAAGGGCGTGGGCTGGATGCTGCGCCACGCGGGCGACGTCGAGCCCGAGCGGCTGCGCGCGTTCCTCGAGGTCCACGCCGCGACCATGCCGCGCGACGTGCTGCGCGCCGCGGTGGAGAAGCTGCCGCCCGCGGAGCGCAAGGAGTGGCTCGCGCGCTGACGGACCCGGACGAGCGGGGGAGCGACGTCATGACGGAGGACCAGGGGACCCGTGCGGCCTTCGCCGCGCTGCTGCGCGCGTGGGGCGACGCGCTCGTCGCGAACGACCCCGCCGCGATCGACACGTTCGTCGACCCGGGCTGGGTCGTCGTGGGGACGGACGGGAACGCCCAGCCGCGCGACGGCTTCCTCGCGGTCGTCGCGTCGGGCGAGCTCGTGCACACCGAGATGTCGTCGGACCTCGTCACGGTGAGCGTGCACGACGACGTCGCGGTCACCCTCGCGCGCGGCGTCTCCGCGGGCACGTGGCGGGGGACGCCGTTCCGCGACGAGGAGTGGTCGGTCGACACCTTCGTCCGTCGCGGCGACGCGTGGCGCTGCGTCCACACCGCGATCGTCCCCGCCAGGTCGGGCGGGTCGTGACCGAGGGAGCCCGCGACCCAGCCCGGGTGCGGCGTGCACGGGCTCGCCGACGACCGCCCATCGACGAACTTTCGACTTTTGATTGACACCCGACAGAAGCCTCGTAGGATGACGACCGGGTGGTAGGTGAAAGTTCACCCGAGGAACGCGCTCCTCCGGCACGACGACGTGCGGAGGACTCGCTCGAGGACGAGACGAGGAGGACCAGACGCGGGGTGCTGTTCGGCCCTGACGAGGACGGACGACGAAGCGGACCGCCCGAGGACCTGTCGTCGGTGACGAGGAGCGCCGTGTGCCGCTGACTCGCTGCCGACCTGTACCACCGCGGTGCGGCTCGCCCGAGCCGCACCGTCACATCCCTCGAAGGAGAGACGATGAGCAAGTCTCAGATGACGCGCCGCAGCCTGATCAAGGCGCTCGCGACGTCGACCGTGGCCGTCGGTCTCGGTGCCGCCGTCGCCCCGGTGGCCAACGCCGCCCCCGCTCCCACCGCGGCCGGGCCGCTCGCGGCCGCGGGCAACGGTCGCCTGGTCCCCCCGGGCAAGATCGGCATCCAGCTCTACTCGATCCGTGACAAGGTCTCGAGCCTCGGGTTCCGGACGGTGTTCGAGCAGCTCGCCGACATCGGCTACTCCGAGATCGAGTTCGCCGGCTACACCCAGGGCCAGGTCGGCACGATCACCCCGGAGGAGATCCGCCAGCTCCTCGACGACAACGGGCTGCGGGCCGTCGGCTCCCACGTCAGCCTCAACGCGCTGCGCAACGACCTCGCGCGCCAGCTCGAGATCGCCAACATCCTCGGCATGCCGCACGTCGGCACGGCGAACGCCCCGACGAACGTCAACACGGTCGACGGGTACCGCGCGGCCGCGGACGAGTTCAACGCGTGGGGTGCGCAGGCGAGCGCCGCAGGGCTCAAGCTCTACCAGCACAACCACGCGGGCGAGTTCGCGTTCGCGACGGACCAGCCCGAGGTGCGCCTGTACGACGTCTTCTTCGACAACACCGACCCCCGCCACGTGTTCCTCGAGATGGACGTCTACTGGGCCTTCGTGGGTCAGTACCGCTTCCCCGGCTTCGAGCCCATCGACTACGTGCGCAACAACCCGCACCGCTACCCGCTCCTGCACCTCAAGGACGGCGCGCGCAACGAGGCGAACCCGAACGGGTTCGACATCATCGAGTTCGACGCGGGCGACCTGCCCTACCGCGAGTTCCTCCGTGCGACGAAGGCACGCGGCACGCGCTGGGGCATCTGGGAGCAGGACAACGCCCCCACGACGGCCGTCCCGCCGAACCCGGTCGACTCGTTCGGCAACGCCCGACGCAGCTACACGTCGATCCTCGGCCTGCGCGGCTGAGGCACCCGGCCTCGAGGGCCCCGTCCGCGGCTGCGCGGGCGGGGCCCTCGTGCGTGCGCGGTCAGACGTCGCGCACGAACGCCCGGAGACCCGCGAGCACAGCGGGCCCGTCGTCGCCGCCGAGGAACCCGTGGCTGGCGCCGGGCACCTCGACGAGCTCGCAGCGGACGCCGTCGCGCGCGCACGACGCGGCGAGCGTCCGGGCCTCGGGCAGCAGCGCGTCCTGGTCGCCGACCGCGACGAACGTCGGCGGGAGCGGCGACGCGTCGAGGTCGAGCCGCGGCGCGTCCGCGAGGTGCTCCACGCGCGCCCACGCGCGGAAGGACTCGGCGGACAGCGCGGCGTCGGGCCCGCCCGGTCGGTCCCGGTCGAACGACCCGAGCGTGAGGTCGAGGTTGGGGTTCGTCAGCGCCAGCCACGCCGGGGCGAGCGGTGTCCCGTGGGCGAGGCGGGCGGCCACGACGGCGACCGCCCCGCCCGCGGAGTCGCCGAACAGGGCGCGCCGCTCGACGCCCTCCGCGGCGAGCAGCGCCAGCGCGACGGTCGCGTCCCCGGCGGCCTCGGCGAGCGTGCCCTCGGGCGCGAGCCGATAGTCGACCGAGACGACGACGGACGCGAGCGCGGTCGCGATGCGCCGGCACGAGGCGTCCTGGAGCTCCAGGTCCCCGAACAGCCCGTACCCGCCGTGCAGGAACACGACCCCCGAGCCGGCGTCGTGCACCCCTGGGACGTAGCGGCGCATCGCGACGCCGTCCCGGGCCTCGTCCCGTACCGTTCCGGCGAACGGCTGCCGGGGCCGGGCCAGGGCGCGCTCGCGGGCCTCGCGTCGCAGCGTCGTGAACTTCTCGGTGAGCTCCACGGGTCGATTCTCGGTCGTCGCGCTCGCCGGCGGTGGGGCCAGGGTCCTACCTCGTGGGCTCGGGGTCCTCGGCGGGCACCGCGGCCGCAGGGTGCGGTGCCGGGCGGGGGAGCGGGCGCACCTGGCCGGCGACGGCGAGCGACAGGACGGTCGCGGCGCAGATGACCAGGAGCATGTGGCGCGCCCCGACCTGGTCGACGAGCAGGCCGAGCAGCGGCGGCGCGGTGAGCATGGCGACGGTCGAGAACGACGTCGCGACGGCGACGCGCGGTGCGGCGTGGGCGGGGTCGTCGGACGCCGCGGCGATGGCGACGGGGTTCGCGAGCGCCGCGCCGCAGCCCCACAGCACGATGCCGACCCACGCGAGCGGCAGGCTCGGCGCGAGGCCGAAGACGAGCAGCCCGACGAGCGCGGAGACGCCCGACGCGCGCAGCACCGACACGCGCCCGAACCGGTCGATGAGGCCCGTCCCGGCGAACCGGAACACCGTCATCGCTCCCACGAACGTCCCGTACGCGACCGCGCCGAGCGCCTCGCGCACCTCGAACCCGTCGACGACCGCGATGGAGAGCCAGTTGCCCGCCGACCCCTCGGACAGCGACGACGCGAGGAGCACGAGCCCGATGAGGAGCGTGCGCGGCTCGCGCCACGCGGCGAGCGCGGCGCGCACCCCGGCCCCGCGGCGGGGCGCGGTCGCGGCCGAGGGCGCGGGGCCGTCGTCGACCAGGTCCGTGGTGCCCGACGGCGCGACCTGGTCGGGCGCGAGCGCGGTCGCGGGGGCGATGAGCACGGCGCGTGCCACGGTGACGGCGAGCGTCACGACGACGATCTGCACGGTGATGCCGACGTGCGCCCACGAGAACGCGGCCGCGACGAGCGCGCCGCCCGCCGCGCCGATCGAGAACGCGGCGTGGAAGTGGGGGAGGATCGCCCGCCCGACGTGCTGCTCGACGGACGCCGCACAGATGTTGATCGGCACGTTGGTCAGTGCGCCGCACACGCCGTTGAGGAACGCGCCGACCGCGAAGAGGGCGACGCCGCCCGTCCCGGTGCCGAGCGCGACCAGCCCGAACCCGACGACGTTCCCCACGGTCGCGACGACGAGCGTCGTGCGGCTGCCGAACCGTGCCACGACCGCGCCCGCGGACACCACGGACACGAGCGAGCCCAGACCGCCCACGACGAGCAGCAGGCCGAGCTGGCTCGCGCTGATCCCGAGCGCCTCGCGGACCGAGGGCAGGCGGCTCATCCACGACGCGCCGATGACCCCGAACAGCCCGAACTGCACCATGAGCGCCCAGCGGGCGCGCGCGACGACCGGTCGCTCCGTCAGGGCGCGACCGGACCCGGAAACAGGTGGGGTTCTTGACACTTGCCCCAGTCTACGGAGCCCGGGACACGCCGAGCCCGGGAATATCGCCGGGATCGGGTGCCGAACCCGGCCGCGTCCCCGGGTTCGGCACCGGGGCGCCGGCCGTCACCCGGCGTGGCTCAGAGGCGGACGGTCCCCGCGACGCACGTGACGCTCGCGCCGCCGACCCAGACCGTCCCCGAGCCGTCCCGCTCGACGTGCACGCGACCGGCCCGGCCGAGGGCCGCGCCCTGGGCGGCGACGTAGCGGTCTGGGAGACGGCCGTCGCGCACGAGCCACTGCCCGACGACGGCGTTGAGGCTCCCGGTGACCGGGTCCTCCGGGATGCCCATCGCGAGCGCGAACCCGCGGACCTCGACCGCCGCGCCGTCGGGGCCGTCGTCGTCGCCGTACAGCCCGGCGACCCCGACGGACAGGTCGGGGTGCTCGACACGCAGGCGCGACCAGTCGGGTGCGAGCCCGGCGACGCGGTCGGCGGAGTCGAGCAGCACGACGCGCCACCCGGGTCCGTTGTCGAGCACGCGGTGGTCGAGCACGGCGTCGTCGGGGACGCCGAGCGCGGCGACGATCGCGGCGAGGTCGTCGGCGGGGACCGGCTCGTCCGCGAGCAGGTCGGGCGCGGCGAACGCGAGCCGTCCGGGCCCGGCCGGCTCTTCCTGCGGCGCGTCCGGCGCGACGGCGGCGCGCGCCTCGCGGCGGATCGTCACCAGGCCGACGCCGCACTCCTGCACGACGGCGTCGCCCGCCCGGGGCGCGCCGCCCGCCTCGAGCCACGCGTGGCACGAGCCGAGCGTCGGGTGCCCGGCGAAGGGGAGCTCGCCGCCGGGGGTGAAGATTCGCAGGCGGTAGTCGGCGCCACCCGCGGCCCCCTCCGCGGTCGGCGGGAGGAGGAATGTCGTCTCCGAGAGGTTCGTCCAGCGGGCGAACGCGGCCATCTCCTCGTCGGTGAGGCCGTCGCCGTCGAGCACGACCGCGACGGGGTTGCCGAGGGTCGGGACCTCGGTGAACACGTCGACCTGCGCGAACGGCCGGGACGCGGTGCTGTCGGCGATGTCGCCGTGGCGTGCGTTCATGCCTCTGAGCGTACGTCCGGGCAGGCCAGAGCACTTTTGTCGATCGTAAGACGGAAGTTGTAGACACATCGATAGAACGAGGGCTAGCCTGTCCAGCGTTGTCATCGACGGAGCCAGGCAGGGGTTACGCTCCGTGGACTCGAAGTCCGACCGAGTAAGGAGCAACGATGCTCGAACGCACCAGCCTGCCGGTATCCCGCCGGATCAGGTACCGACGCGGCGCGGCCGCCCTCACCCTCGGCGCCGTGGTCGTCGCGGGCTGGGCCGTCCCCGCCGCGGCAGATCTCCCCGAGCAGGAGCCCGGCGTCACGCTGCGGACCTTCCAGCTCGCGCAGAACCCCGGGGCCGTCTGCACCCTGAAGTCCGGCCAGACCCCCAACGTCGACAAGCTCATGCCGACCATCGACTGGTCGACGGCCGAGCAGTTCGGCGCGGAGGACAACTTCATCTCGCAGGTGAGCGCGAACCTGCACGTCCCCGCCGACGGCCAGTACCAGTTCCGCGTGACCAACGACGACGGCGCGCTCGTCTACATCGACGGCCAGCTCGTCGTCGAGAACGACGGCCCGAACGACTCGACGTCCGTCGAGGGCAGCGCGACGCTCACCGCGGGCGTGCACGACCTGCGGGTCGACTACTACGAGGGCGGCGACAAGCAGCGCCTCACGCTCGCGTGGAAGACGCCGGGCAGCTCGACGTTCGAGGTCATCCCGACGTCGGCGCTCAGCACCGAGGCAGGCGTCGTGCGCGTGACCGCGCCCGGCTACAAGTACTGCGAGGGCGCCACCGACACGGCCGGCGACGGCCTGCGCCTCGACACGGTCAACCCCAACTACGACCTCGTCGACCTGCGCCCCGCGGGCTTCGAGCCCAAGGTCTCGGGCCTGGCGTTCACGCCGGACGAGAAGCTCGCCGTCGTGACGACGGGCGAGGTCAGCTCCGGCGGCTGGCGCCCCGACCCGGTGTCCGGCGAGGTGTACTTCCTCGACGGCGTCGTCGGTGCGGACGGCCCCGAGGACGTCACGGCGACCCTGGTCGCGGACGAGCTGCTCAACCCGATGGGCATCGAGGTCGTCGAGGACTCGATCTTCGTCTCCGAGCGCTACCAGCTCACCCAGCTCACCGACCCCGACGGCGACGGGTTCTACGACCAGCACACGAAGATCGCGGAGTGGCCCGACGGCGGCAACTTCCACGAGTTCGCGTTCGGCCTGATCCACGACGAGGACTACTTCTACGTCAACCTCTCCGTCGCCATCAACAACGGCGGTGCGACGACCAACCCGCAGCCGGCGGCCAACCGCGGCACGTCGATCAAGATCGACCGCGAGACGGGCGAGGTCTCCTACGTCGCCGGCGGTCTCCGCACGCCGAACGGCATCGGCTTCGGCCCCGAGGGCGAGATCTTCGCGACGGACAACCAGGGCGCCTGGCTCCCGTCGAACAAGCTGATCCACGTCCAGCAGGACCACTTCTACAACCACTACACGAACCCGGCCGGCCCGTTCGACTCGAACCCCGTCGCCCCGCCGGCCGTGTGGCTCCCGCAGAACGAGATCGCCAACTCCCCGGGCAACCCGGTCCTCGTCCAGGACGGCGAGTTCGCCGGCCAGATGCTGCTCGGCGACGTCACGTACGGCGGCATCCAGCGCGCGTTCCTCGAGAAGGTCGACGGCGAGTTCCAGGGTGCGGTCTTCCGCCACACCGCGGGGCTCGAGGTCGGCGCCAACCGCACCATCTACGGCCCCGACGGCGCGATCTACGTCGGCGGCACCGGTGAGGGCGGCAACTGGGGCGAGTCCGGCAAGCTCCGGTTCGGCCTCCAGAAGCTCGTCCCCGTGAACGAGGACTCCTTCGACATGAAGGAGATGCGCGTGGTCGAGGGCGGCTTCGAGATCGAGTACACCGACCCGGTGTCCGACGAGGTCGTCGAGAAGCTCGCCGACGCGTACCAGGTCAAGCAGTGGCGCTACGTGCCGACCCAGCAGTACGGCGGCCCGAAGGTCGACGAGGAGCCCCTCTTCGTCACGGACGCCACGGTGTCCGAGGACCGCACGACCGTCACGCTGCAGATCGACGGCCTCAAGCCCGGCCACGTCGTCTACATCCGCTCGCCGCGCCCGTTCGCGTCGGCGGAGGGCACGGAGCTCCTCAGCACCGAGGCCTGGTACACGCTCAACTCGCTGCCCGGCTACGTCGCCCCGGCCGACCGCGGCTGGTACGAGGCGGAGCTCGCGCAGCCGCTCGGCAGCTCGAGTATCGGCTCGGACCACAGCAACTACTCGGGCTCCGGCTTCGCCGCGGGCATGACCACGGTCGGCGCGGGCCGCACGTTCTCCGTGACCGTCCCCGAGGCGGGCACCTACCCGGTCAACGTGCGCTACGCCAACGGCATCCACCCGTACACCACGCTGCGGGCGAAGAACGTGTCGCTCCACGTGAACGGCGCGGACCTCGGTCAGTGGAACTTCCCCACGACGGGCAGCTGGAAGGACTGGGGCGTCCTGACGCGGAACCTCGAGCTCCAGGCCGGCGTCAACACGATCACGCTCGCGTACGAGGCGGGCGACGAGGGCAACATCAACATCGACGTCCTGTCGCTCGGCGAGAACCCGGACATCTGCTCGCCGGGTGAGGTCGAGGACGGCTACACCGCGATCTACGACGGCACCCTCGCGAGCCTCCAGGAGGGCTGGCGCATGGCCGGTCCGGGCGGCTTCGGCCGCCAGGAGGACTGCTCGATCCGCGGTGCGGGTGGCATGGGCCTGCTCTGGTACGACCAGGAGCTCGGCGAGAACTACAGCCTGAAGCTCGACTGGAAGCTCACGAAGGACGACAACGGCGGCGTGTTCGTCGGGTTCCCGAACCCGGGCGACGACCCGTGGGTGGCCGTCAACAAGGGCTACGAGATCCAGATCGACGCGACCGACGCCGACGACCGCACCACCGGCGCGGTCTACACGTTCCAGGGCGCCGACGAGGCAGCCCGGGACGCCGCCCTCAAGCCGGTCGGGCAGTGGAACGCGTACGACATCCGGGTCGAGGGAGACCGCATCCGCATCTACCTCAACGACGTGCTCGTCAACGACTTCACGAGCACCGACCCCGCGCGACTGGTGAACAGCTTCATCGGGATCCAGAACCACGGCAACGGCGAGATGGTCAACTACCGGAACATCCGGTTCAAGGAGCTGACCGACGAGCCGGTCGAGGAGCTCGCGATCTCGACGACGGTCCAGACCCGCTGCATGGCGGGCAAGGTCTACGTCGCGGTCCGTGCCACGAACGACGACACGGTGCCGGCCGACATCACGCTGACGACGCCGTTCGGGACGAAGACGGTGACCGGCGTCCAGCCGGGTGCCTCCGCGTACCAGTCGTTCGCGACGCGCTCGGCCTCGGTCGAGGCGGGCACCGCCCAGGTGGCGGCGACGGGCGGCGACCTGACGTTCCAGGCGGACGTCGCCTACGAGGCCGCGAGCTGCGGCTGACGTGAGACCCCGGGGCGGGCGGCGTGAGCCGTCCGCCCCGGGACGGACCGGGCGGGGGCGGCAGCACGAGCCGTCCCCGCCCGTCCCGTCTCACCCCTTTCTCCACCTCAGTGAAACCCGAGGCGCCCTTCGCACGGGCGGAGCGTGGTCCGACGGCGCTCCCACCCTCGCGTAGGGTGCTCACCTCACGCCTCGCTCCCCGCGGGGCCTCGCACGACCCCCCGTGCACGACCTCTCGCACGACTCCCGCACGACGTTCCTCGACGAGGAGGACAGCCCATGGCGCTCGGACGCCTCCTGCACCGGACCGGACGGTTCGCCGCGCGCCGTCGCGCCGTCGTCCTCGGCGTCTGGGCCGTCCTCCTCGTCCTCGGCGCGGTGCTCGGCGGAGCCGTCTTCGACAAGACGACCGACGTCGAGCCCGCACCGCCCGGCAGCGCCTCCGCCCTCGCGGCCGAGCGCCTCGACGAGCTCAAGCCCGAGGGCGAGACCGTCGTCGCCGTCCTGTCCGGGCGCGACTACTTCTCCACGGAGCTGATCACCCAGGCCAGCGAGGTGATGCACGGCATCCGCGCGATGCCCGGCGTCGTCGAGCTGTTCGACGCCTACACCGGCGGCGGCCTCATCGCCGACGACGGCCAGGGCTCCCTCGTCATCGTCGAGCTCGACCCCGCGCTGTCCGACGACGAGGCGCTGGCGCTCGCGCACCAGGTCGCCGACGCGCTCCACACCATCGACACCCCCGAGGTGCTCGTCGGCGGCGCCCTGCTCGCCGAGGAGGCGTTCGTCGACCAGGCGATCACCGATGCCGCCGTGGGGGAGGGCGCCGCGATCGTCGTGCTGCTCGTCGTGCTCGTCGTCGTCCTCGGCGGCCTGCGCGCCGGCCTGGTGCCGCTGCTGTCCGCGCTCGCCGCGATCGCGGTCGCGCTGCTCGTGCTCAGCGGGCTGCTGGGGATCGTCCCCGTCAACGAGTTCGCCGTGAACGTCGTGACGCTGCTCGGCCTCGGGCTCACGGTCGACTACTCCCTGCTCGTCCTGGCGCGCTTCCGCGAGGAGCGCGCCGAGAACCCGGGCCTCCCCCTCGACGAGCTCGTCGGGCGCACCCTCGCGACCGCCGGGCGCGCCGTGCTCGCGTCGGGGCTCGCCGTCGCGATCGCACTGACCGGCCTGCTCCTGCTCGGCGACTCGCTGCTCTCCGGCATGGCCGTCGGAGGCGCGATCGTCGTGCTCGTCGCGACCGCCGCGGGGCTCACGCTCGTGCCCGCGCTCGTCGCGTCCTGGCACCGCGCCATCCCCGCCCCCGGCGCCCGCACCTGGTCCCACCCGTGGACCGGGCGCGGCGGCGCCGGGACGCTCGGTCGCCTCGCCCGCACCGCCCAGCGGCACGCCGTGCTCGTCACGCTCGGCGCGACGGCCCTCCTCCTCGCGCTCGCCGCGCCGCTCGGCTCGATGACGCTCGGCAGCTCCGAGGTCCACTCCCTGGCCGCCGACGCCGAGGCGCGCCTCGCCGCCGACGCGTCCACCTCGCGCTTCGCCGACCTCGGCGTCACCCCGATCACGGTGCTCGTCGAGGCACCCCGCGGTGACGAGACCGCCTCCGCCTACCTCGACCAGGTCGCGGCCCTGCCCGGCGTCGAGGACGCGATGCAGGACACCGACTACCCGCCCGAGGTCCTCGTCGTCGACGTCACGCCCGACGTCGGCGAGGGCGGCGACGCGACCGCCGCCGAGGCCCAGGACCTGCTGCGCGCGATCCGCGCGATCGACACCGCCGGCCTCGACGTGCACGTCGCCGGCCCGGCCGCCGAGGTGGTCGACACCCAGGAGCACCTCGCGCAGCGCCTCCCGCTCGCCGCGGGCGTCGTCGTGCTCGCGACGTTCGCGCTCCTCTTCCTGCTCACGGGCTCGCTCGTCGTGCCGCTCAAGGCGCTCGTGCTCAACCTGCTCACGCTCGTCGCGACGCTCGGCGTGCTCGTCTCGGTGTTCCAGCACGGCGTCGGCGCCTCGCTGCTCGGGTTCGAGCCGTGGGGCGCGCTCGACGTCACGACGCCGCTGCTCATCGGCATGCTCGTGTTCGGCCTGTCGACCGACTACGAGGTGTTCCTCCTCGCGCGCACGGCCGAGGAGTGGCGCGCCCGCACGCCCGGCGAGGACCCACGCGCCGCGAACGACCGGGCCGTGCTCCGCGGCATCACCGCGACCGGCCCGGTCGTCACGACGGCGGCCGTCGCCATCGGCATCGTGTTCCTCGGCTTCGCGGCGGGCGAGCTCGTCGCGATGAAGGAGGTCGGCGTCGGCATGGCCGTCGCCGTGCTGCTCGACGTGACCGTGGTGCGCGGGCTCCTGCTCCCCGCGACCATGACGCTCCTCGGTCGCTGGAACTGGTGGCCGTGGTGGCGGGAAGGTTCCGACGGTTCCGTCCGGGCGAAGGCTCCGCGGGGGCGCGACGGGTCTTCCATCCGCCGCTCGTCCCTCGCGGCTCCCGCCAGACCCGCCGCGAGCCGTCACACCCCCGCTCCGCCCTCGCCCTCGTCTTCCGCCTCACCTTCCGCTCCGCCGAGGTAGAACCGCCGTCGGTCAGACGTCGCGCATGACCTCGGTGACGAAGCGGGCGGAGCGCTCGCGGAGGCCGTCGACGCGGAGCTCGACGAACAGCTCGCGCACCGACTCGTCGTCGCCGATCTCGGTGCGGGTCGGGGCACGGCGCACGTTCTGCGAGCACAGGAACTGCGTGCAGATGAGGGTGCCGACGGTGTTGCCGCGGCGCCCGGCGGCGCCGGCGCGCCGCGCGACGTAGAGGCTCACGTCGTCCGTCACGACGACGTCCTCGCACCACGCGCAGACGGCGCGCTTGCGCATGCCGCCCGTCTTGGCGTCGGTGGAGCGCAGCAGGACGCCGCGCGGCTCGCCGTCGACCACGACGACGGCGTACGCGAGCAGCGGCGCCTTGCGGTCGCGCCACCCGAGGTAGTCGAGGCGGTCCCAGTCGAGCGCGTCGAGCTCGGGGAGGGTCGCCTGCGCGGCCTCGCGCTTGGAGGCGTTGACGAACGACGCGCGGATCTGCTTCTCGGTCAGGGGAATCATGGGTTCAGGGCTTCCGTGTCGGTACGGTCCCACCCTGCCCGACGGCGTGCCGCGGCGCAGGCGGTCGGCTCACGACGACACAGGGTCGCCATGGCGCACGACGGCGCCGCTCGGCCGAGGCGGGGAAGGTGGGGATGACGGCAGGCCCGCGACCGCCGTCGCCAAGACCCTGCTGAGCGCGGGGTGCCCGTCGTCAGCAACGCGACATGACGACAGAGACGCAGCAGTCAACGGGGCGGGGCGCCGAGGTCGGCGTCCGGCCGAGGATCTCAGCGGGTGACGGTGCGGGAGGGGAGGGCGCCCGAGCAGGCCGCCATGGCCACCTCGCAGCCTGCGGTGCCGTGCATCCGCGTCTCCTCGTCCCGTGCGGTGCGCCGTCCGGCGCGACCTGATCCGTGGTCGTGCCCGTCCGGCACGACGAACGGCTGCCCTCGGCAACCGTCACCCTCGATGGTGCGCCTCGCCCCCCGCCGTCGTCAACGTGATTCCGCTCGCGCGGCGACGTCCGGCCGCCGAACCCGGGGTTCCTCCCCAGGGTGCGCTCCGCGTGGGGAGCGACCCCGGGCTCGGCGTACGGCGTGCCCGGTGACCTCCGGCGCCCGGAAAGGGACGAAAGGCGACGGGTCCGGGCTCTGCCGGGCGCGAGACTCGGAGGCTCCGCCACCCGTCGTCGAGGAGGATCCTCCGTGCCCGTCGCGCCGTCGCCGTCCGAGACCGCCGCTCCCGTGGAGGAGCGCCTGGTGTCCGTCGAGGTGGTGGTGCCGTCCGGGGTGTTCTGGTCGGGCCCGGCACGCAGCGTCACGGTCCCGTCGGTGTCCGGCACCCTCGGGATCCTCGCGCGGCACCAGCCCGTCGCGGCGACCTTGAAGGCCGGGCGCGTGCGGCTGCGCACGCCCGACCGCCCGACGGCGGAGCTGCGCATCGGCGGCGGCTTCGTCGTGGTCGACGACGACGAGGTGACGATCCTCGCCGACGACGCGACCTGGGTGCAGGCCCGCTAGTCCCTACGCGGGGTCGGGCACCGGACCGAGCTGCACGACGACGATCCGGTGCCCGTCAGGGTCGTGGACGTGCGCGAACCGGTCCCCGGACTCGGCGTCGGCGTCGGGGCCGACGAACGGCTCGACCCCCACGCCGGCCAGCCGGGCGAGGGTCGCATCGAGGTCGTCGACGTAGAGCACGAGGTTCGGCAGACCGTGGCGCACGAGGGGCGCACCGCCCGCGGGGAGCGGGACGAGCCACAGCCCGGGCTCGTCGACCCGACCCGGTCCGACGTGCAGCAGCGGGAAGCCGTCCGTCTCGCCGCGGAACAGCGTCCCGAACCCGAACCCGCCCGCCCAGAACGCGGCGCTCGCGTCGAGGTCGTGGCACAGCAGGACGGTGCGGCCGATCGTCGTCGTCATGCGGCGAGCCTAGGCCGTGCCGCCGGCGTCCCCCCGCCCGACGCCTGGCCTCCCGGGCGCGCGTGCGCCGTCGGGCATACCGTGGACGCATGGCGACCGACGGCGGCATCCGCAGGACGATCAGCGACCTCGTGGCGCAGGAGCGCGAGCTCCGCGAACAGTTCGCGCAGGGGGAGATCACCGGGGGCCGGGAGCACGAGCGGCTCCGCGCGATCGAGGTCGAGCTCGACCAGTGCTGGGACCTGCTGCGCCAGCGCGACGCGGCCCGCGAGTTCGGGAGCGACCCGGATGCCGCGACCGTGCGCGACCCCGGTACCGTGGAGGGGTACCTGGACTGACCCGCACCGAAGGAGCCCTTGTGAGCACGCAGGACACGCAGCAGATCCCCACCGGCACCGAGGGGCGCGACGTCGCGGACCGCGCGGGCGCGGTCGCCCGGTTCGTCGTCGCCTTCGCGCTGTTCGTGGGCGGGCTCGTGCTCATGGGCTCGGGCATGTCGGGCGTGGACGGCGGCGTGTGGCTCTTCGTCGGCGGCCTCGCCGCCTCGACGCTCGCGTTCGCGCTCCCGATGTCGGGCGCCGCGGAGCGCTGACCCACCCGCCGAGGTAGTACTCCGGTCACGCGAGGTAGTACCGGGGTCAGGACCCCGGTACTACCTCGCGGACTGTGGCACTACTTCGCCAGGGTCGCGCGGACCGCCCTTGCTGCCGCGACGAGGTGCTCGAGCGACGGCACGGTCTCCTCGTAACGGCGGGTCTTGAGACCGCAGTCGGGGTTGACCCACACGACCGTCGGGTCGATCGACTTCACGGCGAGCTCCAGCAGCTCCGTGACCTCCTCCGTGGAGGGGACGCGCGGGCTGTGGATGTCGTAGACGCCCGGCCCGATGCCGCGCGCGTACCCGGCGTCGCGCAGCTCCGGCACGATCTCCATGCGCGAGCGCGCCGCCTCGACCGACGTCACGTCGGCGTCGAGACCGTCGATCGCGCCGATGACCTCGCCGAACTCCGAGTAGCACAGGTGCGTGTGGATCTGCGTCGCCGCCTCGACTCCTGACGTCGCGAGCCGGAACGACCCGACCGACCAGTCGAGGTACGCGGGCTGGTCGGCCTTGCGCAGCGGCAGGAGCTCGCGCAGCGCGGGCTCGTCGACCTGCACGATCCCGATGCCCGCGGCTTCCAGGTCCGCGATCTCGTCGCGCAGCGCGAGGCCCACCTGGTTCGCGGTGTCGCCGAGCGGCTGGTCGTCGCGCACGAACGACCACGCGAGGATCGTCACCGGCCCGGTGAGCATGCCCTTGACGGGCTTCTCGGTGAGCGACGCCGTGTACGACGACCACTCGACCGTGATGGGCTCCGGGCGCGTGACGTCGCCCCACAGGATCGGCGGGCGCACGCAGCGCGACCCGTACGACTGCACCCAGCCGTTCGCGGTGACCGCGAACCCGTCGAGGTGCTCCGCGAAGTACTGCACCATGTCGTTGCGCTCGGGCTCGCCGTGCACGAGCACGTCGAGGCCCAGCTCCTCCTGGAGCGCGACGACGCGCGCGATCTCCTCGCGCATCGCGACCGTGTAGTCCGCGTCGGAGAGGTCGCCCCTGGTCCACTGCGCGCGGGCGCGGCGGATCTCCGGCGTCTGCGGGAACGACCCGATGGTCGTCGTCGGCAGCGGCGGCAGGTCCAGGCGCTCCTGCTGCGCGGCCGCGCGCTCCGCGTAGTCGCCGCGGGCGAAGTCCGCGTCGGTCAGCGCGGCCGCGCGCTCGCGCACCGCGGGCACGACGACGCCGCTCGCCTCCGCGCGCGACGCCACCGCCGCGCGGGACGCCTCGATCTCCGTCGCGACGGCGTCGCGACCCTCGGTGAGCGCGCGGGCGAGCGTCGAGACCTCGCCGACCTTCTGGTCCGCGAACGCGAGCCAGTCGCGCAGGCGCGGGTCGAGCGTCGTGCCGGTCGCCGTGCCGGGCTCCGCGAACGTCTCGTCCTCGACGTCGTGCGGCACGTGCAGCAGCGACGTCGACGTGCCGACGGCGACTGCGCCGAGACCCGTCCCGGGCCGGTACGCCTCGACAAGGTCGAGCTTCGCGGCCAGGTCGGCCCGCCACACGTTGTGTCCGTCGATCACGCCGAGGACGAGGGTCTTCGCGTCGAGCCCGAGGGGCAGACCGTCGGGAAGGTCGGCCGCGACGCCGTCGAGCGCGATCGCCTCGACGGCGGTGCTCGCGAGCACCGCCAGGAAGTCGTGGTACGAGCCGTCGGGACCGGGCGATGTCTCGAGCCGGCCGTACGGGGCGGCGACGAGGATCGCGGGCCGCTGGCCCTGTGCCGAACCCGGGGTTGCGGCCGGGTTCGGCACCGAGTCCGGCGAAGACCCCGGGTTCGGCACGGATCGGAGATCCGTCGCGAGCGCGCGGTATGCCCTTTCGACCGCTTCGGTGAGCTCCTCGGCGTTCGCAGGGTCGGTGACGAGGATCGGCTCGTCGAGCTGCACCCACGGCGCGCCGGCCGCAGCGAGCGCGCGGAGCAGGTCGGCGTAGGCGGCGACGACGTCGTCGAGCCGGTCGAGCGGCGAGTAGCCCGCGGGGGCGTCGTCAGCCGCCTTGGAGAGCGCGAGGAACGTCACCGGCCCGACGACGACGGGCCGCGTCACGACGCCGGCCTCCTTCGCCTCGACGAACTCGCGCACGACGCGGTCGTCGACGAACCGGATCGGGGTGTCCGGGCCGATCTCGGGGACGAGGTAGTGATAGTTCGTGTCGAACCACTTGGTCATCTCGAGCGGGGCGTCGTCACCGTGACCGCGCGCCACGGTGAAGTAGCCCGCGAGGTCGAGGCGGCCCGCGTCGTCGGTGAGCGACGCGAACCGCGCCGGGACGGCCCCGAGGGAGGCGGCGACGTCGAGCACCTGGTCGTAGAAGGAGAACGAGCCGGGGACCGAGGCATCGTCGGCGCCGAGGCCGAGGTCCACGAGCCGACGCACGGTCGTGAGGCGCAGCTCGCGGGCCGTGGCCTCGAGCTCCTCGGCCGACGTCTTGCCGGCCCAGAACGCCTCGACGGCCTTCTTGAGCTCGCGGCGGCGCCCGATGCGCGGGTAGCCGAGCACGGTGCCGGCGGGGAAACCGACGTGATTCTGGGTAGGGGAGGGTACGGAAGTGGCCATGATCGAAACCTCTTGCTGGTCCGGAGGACCGGTCAGACGGGCGTGCCGTGCGTGGCGGCGCTCGTCGTGGGCAGGGAGGTGCCGGTGACCCACGGCCCGCTGGCCAGGTCCGGGACGAGCGGGGCGGCGGCAGCGCTGGCGCTGCCCCCGGTCCCGCGCGACCCGCCGCCGAGGTGGACACCCTCGAGCAGGTCAAGAGCGGCGCGGTGCTTGTTGAACGTGTACACGTGCAGACCGGGCGTGCCCGCGTCGAGGACGCGCTGCGCGAGGTCCACGGTGTACGCGATCCCGTAGGCGTGCTGCGCCTCCGGGTCGGGCAGGGCGTCGAGCGCGTCCAGCAGGTGCTGGGGCGCGCGCACGCCCGTGAGCTCCTCGACGCGGCGGAGCCGCGCGGGCTCCGTCGTGGGCAGCAGCCCCGCGAGGATGGGGATCGTCACGCCGGCCGCGCGGGCCTCGGCGACGAAGTCGGTGTACGACGACGCGTCGTAGAAGAGCTGCGTGATCGCGAAGCTCGCGCCGGCCTGCTGCTTCTGCCACAGGCGGCGCACCTCCTGGCTCCGCGTGGTGCCGGCGGCGGGGTTGCCGTCGCAGAACGTCGCGACGGCGATCGTCAGCGGGCGCGCGGCGCCACGCAGGGCGGCCGCCGGGTCGGACGCGCAGCGCGACGCCTCGACCTCGCGGAGCAGCGCGACGAGCTCGGTCGACGACCGCACGCCGTCGGGCGCGGGCTGCCAGTCCGGCTGGTCGCGCGGCGGGTCGCCCCGCAGCGCGAGGAAGCTCCGCACGCCCTCGTCGAGGAAGTCGTTGATGACCTCCTCGACGTCCTCGCGCGACGCACCGACGCACGTGAGGTGCGCGATCGGCAGCACGGGCGTGCCCTGGAGCAGACGACCGACGACCTGGCGCGCGGTCGCGCGGTCGGTGCCCGCCGCCCCGTACGTGACGGACACGAAGTCGGGGTGCGTCGCGACGAGGCGGCGCGCCGTCTCCCAGAACTTGGGCGCCGCGTCCGGGCGGCGCGGGGGCATGAGCTCGAACGAGACCGTCGGCCGTGCCGCCCCGCCGTGGGCCTGCCCGACGGCGTCGGCGACGCTCACGACGTCGCTCCGACCGCGGTGCGTGCGTGCGCGACCGCCGTCGGGCACGGGCTGCCCGGACGGTGCGCGAAGGATGCCTCTGAGACCATTAGTCGCTCCATCGACCCTGGCGTTAGCACCTTTGTCCTCGGGAGGCTTCCGTCGGCGGGTTGCTGCGGTGTCGTCGAGCCAGGACTCTCGACCGCTCTGGATGGTTGCCACGATCCTACGGCCCATCCGGCATGCGGTCGAGGGTGACCGCCAGATGAGATGTCCGGACGCACGGCTGATCTCGCCTGCCGCCCCCTAGGGTGAGTCGCGACTCTCTGACCGACGCCGAGCACAGGAGCCCGCCGTGTACGCCACCCCGACCCGCCCCATGACCCAGGACGAGCTCGACCGGATCTGCCGGGTGTGGGCCGACTGCGGCAGCGACGACCCCACCGACCGGTGGCTCGAGCTGTGGGACGGCGGCGACGCCGACGACCACCCGGAGCAGCGCGACGCGATCGTCGCCATCGCGCGGGAGGTCGGGCTGGAGGCCGCGGTCGAGGACGGCGTGCTCCGCGTGCAGAAGACGCAGCAGCTCCACGACGAGATCGGCGCGCGCTGGATCTGACCAGGTCAGGGCTCCTGCGCTACAGGTCTCACGCTTTCTACGCTACAGATTGCAGGCTTCACACCGTCGTCAACGGCGCCGGAGCTCCGGCACGTGCAGGCGCCGCAGGAACCGGTCGGTGCGCAGCGGCGGGCCGTGCCGGTCGAGCAGCGACACGACGACGACCGTCGCCGTCGCGAGCGGGATGGTCCAGGCCGCGGGCTGGGCGAGCAGGGCGCGCACGACGCCGGCGACGCCCTCCGCCGTCGTGCCCGACGTGCCGGCCCCGTACCCCGCGGCGACGAGCGCGGACGAGGCGAGCAGCGCCGTCGCGCACAGGACGGACCCCACGACCATCCCCGCCACGGCGCCGCGCGCGGTGAGGCCGCGCCACCACACGCCGAGCAGGATCACCGGCGACAGCGCGGAGGCGGCGAACACGAACACCGTCCCGACGCTCGTCACGAGGCCCTGCGGGATGGTGACGAGCGCGAACGCGAGCGGGATGAGCGTGCACGCGACCGCCGACCACCGGAACGACCGCACGGTCCCGCCGAACAGGTCCTGGCTCACGACGCCCGCGAGCGCCACGACCAGCCCCGACGACGTGCCGAGGAACGCCGCGAACGCGCCGGCGACGACGAGGGCCGCGAGCAGCTCGCCGCCGAGCCCGGGCACGAGGCGGGTCGGGAGCGTGAGGACGACGGTGTCGGCGACGCCGGGCGCCGCGAGGTCGGGCGCGACGACCCGGGCGACGAGCCCGAGCGTGCTGGACACCATGTAGAACACGCTGATCATCACGAGCACGACGACGGTCGTGCGGCGGGCCGAGCCGCCGTCGGGCGAGGTGTAGAAGCGCACGAGGACGTGCGGCAGGCCGGTCGTGCCGAGCAGCAGCGCGAGCAGGAGCGACACGGTCGCGTACGCGTCGAGGCCGCCGGGTCCGGCGTCGTGCGGGAAGACCGCCGCAGGGTCGAAGGTGACGGTGGCGCCACCCGGCTCGAACGCGCCGCCCAGCGCCATGAGCACGAACACGAGAGGTAGCGCGAGCGCCGTGAGCTTGACCCAGAACTGGAACGCCTGGACGAACGTGATGGAGCGCATGCCGCCTGCCGCGACGACCGCGCTCACGACGACCGCGATCCCCACCGACCCGACCCACGGCGGGACGGGCGCGATGCTCGTGATCACGAGCGCCGCGCCGTGGAGCTGCGGCACCACGTAGAGCCACCCGATGACGAGCACGAGGACGCTCGTGACGCGGCGCGCGACGACGGAGTCGAGGCGGGCGTGGACGAAGTCGGGGATCGTGTACGCGCCGCTGCGGCGCAGCGGGCCGGCGACGAACAGCAGGACGAGCAGGTAGCCCGCCGCGTACCCGACGGGGAACCAGAACGCCTCGGCGCCGGAGAGCAGCACGAGCCCCGAGAGGCCGAGGAACGTGCCCGCGGACAGGTACTCGCCGCTGATCGCCGACGCGTTCCACACCGGGCGCACCGTGCGCGACGCGACGAAGAAGTCGCTCGTGGTGCGCGAGATGCGCAGGCCGTAGAACCCGATGAGGCCGGTCGCGAGCAGCAGCAGCACGATCGCGACGAGGGGCAGCGCGCTCACGGGGCGTCCGCCTCGTGGGGGACTGCCTCGTCCGGGCCGGCCTCCGCGGGCCCGGACGATCCCTCGGCGAGGGCGCGGTACCGGCGCTCGTTGCGCGCCGCCGCGACGGCGAACACGACCGCGAACGCGACGATCACGGGGTAGAAGCCGTACGCGTGCACGAGCCAGGGGAGCGGGACGCCGAGGATCACCACGGCGTCCAGCGCGGGCACCGCGCTCATCGTCACCGTGAGCAGCGCGACGACGGCGAGGAACGAGACCACGCACGCGAGCCCGAGCCGGAGCTGCGCCCGGACGAGGCCGCGCGTGTAGTGGGCCACGTCGTCGTCCGGCTCGTCGGGGCGCCGCGGGGTGGTCGTGGACGTGCCCGACGGCGGTCCGCCCGCCGGGACGCCGGGCGCGGGTCCTGCGACGGGCAGGGGATCGGTCGACCGGACGCGCACGCGATCGGGTCGACGACCGCCGGATGCTGCACCCCGGGCCGGGGGTTGCACCTCGGGGTGCGGCTCTCGGTCGGGAGCGCGTCCGTCGCCGTACCGGGACGGGTCCGGGCCGGTCACGACGGTCCCCGGTGCGGGCCGAGCAGCGCCTCGCGCACCGCCGGGACCATGCGGCGGCTCACGGGGACCTCGTGGCCCGCGACGACGAGCGCGGGCTGCGCCCCGCCGAACCGCGCCGCGGTCACGGCGGCCCGGTCCACGAGGTACGACCGGTGGACGCGCAGGAACCCGGCCGAGGCCCACCGCTCCTCCAGGTCGGACAACGGCTCGCGCACGAGGAACTGCTCGGTGTCCGTCACGAGCCGCGAGTAGTCGCCCTGCGCCTGCACCCACCGCACCGCGCTGCGGCGGACGAGGCGCGTCGTCGTCCCGACCGTCACGACGAGCGTCTCGTCCTCCGGCACCTCGGGCCCCGCGCCGGACCCCACGGCCGGGGGAGCGGCGCTCGCGGGCGTCGACCCGGCGTCCGGCGCGGCCCCGCCGGCGCGGCCCGCGCGGTCCGCGACGCGCTCCACGACCCGGTCGACGGCGCGCGTCAGGCGCTCGCGGCGCACGGGCTTGAGCACGTAGTCGACCGCCTCGACGTCGAACGCCTCGAGCGCGCGGGCCTCGTCGGCGGTGACGAACACGACGGCGGGCCGGTCGGCGAAGCGCGAGAGCGCGCGGGCGAGGTCGAGGCCGGTCAGTCCGGGCATGTGGATGTCGAGGAACGCCGCGTCGACCGTGCGCGAGGAGAGCTCGCGTAGCGCTTCCGAGCCGGTCGCGACCCCGAGCACGGTCCGCACGCGCGGGTCGCGGCGCAGCAGGGCGACGAGCTCGTCGAGCACGGGGCGCTCGTCGTCGGCGACGAGCACGTCGAGCCCGACGCCGGCCGGGTCCTCCTCCGCCCCGGCGCCGGGGCTCGTCGGCGCGCTCGGCGAGGCAGACGTCCGCCCCCGGGCAGGGTCTGGTGTCGGGTCGGTACCGGTCACGGCACGCTCACCTCCGTCTCGTGCAGCGGCTGGGACCGCGGCACGCGCAGGCGCACGAGCGTGCCCGAGCCGGGCGCGGTCTCGATGTCGAGCGCGTGGTCGTCGCCGTAGAGCTGGCGCACACGCCGGTCGACGTTGCGCAGCCCCACGTGCTCGCTCCCGCGGGACGTGAGGAGCTCGCGCACGACGGCCGGGTCCATGCCGACGCCGTCGTCCTCGACGGTGATCTCCGTCTGGGTGCCCTCGTCGCGCGCGGTGATGACGATCGTCCCGCCGCGCTCCCGGGGCTCCAGGCCGTGCCGGACCGCGTTCTCGACGAGCGGCTGCACCGACAGGAACGGGATCACGGTCGTCAGCGACTCGGGTGCGATCTGGAGGGTCACGGCGAGGCGCTCGCCGAACCGGGCGCGCTCGAGCTCGACGTACGAGTGGATGGAGCGCAGCTCGTCCGCGAGGGTGGTGAAGTCGCCGCGGCCCCGGAACGAGTAGCGCGTGAAGTCGGCGAAGTCGAGCACGAGGTCGCGCGCCCGTTCCGGGTCGGTGCTGATGAACGACGCGATGGCGCCGAGCGCGTTGTAGACGAAGTGCGGGCTGATCTGGGCGCGCAGCGCGCGCAGCTCGGCCTGCGCGAGCGCGGTGCGCGACGCCTCCAGCTCGCCGAGCTCGAGCTGCGCGGAGCACCACTGCGCGACCTCGCCCGTCGCGCGCACGAGCGGGGGGCGGACCGTGCCGGCGAACGCGACGACGACGCCCGCGACGCGACCGCCCGCGACGACCGGGGCCCCGACGGCGTCCGCGACGTCGCCACCCTCGTGCCCGGTGGCCCCGCTCTCGACGTGCCGCCGACCGGTGGCGAGCACGCGCTCGGCGACCCGGCGCGCGTCGGGCTCGAGGGTCGTGCTGCCGTCGAGCGCGACCGCGCCCTCGGCGGTGACCACCGCGAGCGCGTCCGCGCCGAGGAGCTGGCGCAGCGAGCGGGCCGCACGGCCGACGTCGTCGCCGTCGAGCCCGCCCCGCAGGTGCGTCGCGGCGCGCGACGCGAGGTGGAGGGTGCGGAACGTGGCGCGGTCCGAGTCGCTCCCGAGCTCGCGCGACCCGCGCGCGAGCCGCCAGGCGAGCACGAGCCCGAGGGTGAGCAGCGCGCCCACGACGAGACCGGCGACGGCGCCGGCGAACACGGGCCCGGACATGCAGCGATCGTAACCAGCGTCACGTCGTCCCCCGCCCGGGCGGCAGATAAGGTGAGGCAAACCTACTCGTGGTGAAGGAACCCTGTGCCGATCTCCCGGACCGCCTCGTCCAGCCTCCGCGCGCGCCGCGGCGCCCTCGCGGGTGCGTTCGTGCTCGCCTCCGCCCTGCTCACCGCCTGCTCGTCGGGGCCGACGGAGCCCGCACCGACCGCGACGGTGGACGCCACCGCCGCGGGGTACGCCGTCGAGCACGCGCGCGGGACCGCCGAGCTCGCGGCGGCGCCGCAGCGCGTCGTGACGCTCGAGCCCGTGGAGACGGACACCGCGGTCGCCCTCGGCGTCGTCCCGGTCGGTGCCGCCGTGCTGAGCGTCGAGGCCGGCGTGCCGACGTACCTCGGCGAGGGCGCGCAGGCGATCGAGGTCGTGGGCACGGTGCCCGAGCCGAGCCTCGAGGCCATCGCCGCGCTCGAGCCGGACCTCATCCTCGGCACGGAGTCGCGCCACGCCGACCTCTACGACCAGCTCGCGGGCATCGCGCCGACCGTGTTCATGGCGACGCAGACCGACCCCTGGCAGGAGAACGTGCTGCTCGTGGGCCGCGCGCTCGGCCGCGAGGCCGATGCCCAGGCTCTGCTGGACGCCTACGACGAGCGGTGCGCCCAGCTCCAGGAGGACTACGACGTCTCCGGGACGGCGCAGCTCCTGCGCCCGCGCGACGGCATCGTGTCCGCCTACGGCCCGCGGTCGTTCGCGGGCAGCACGCTCGAGTGCGTCGGGTTCTCGACGCCGGCGCAGGACTGGGGCGAGGACATCTCGGTCGACCTGTCGCCCGAGCGCGTGACCGAGGCCGCCGCCGACCTGGTCCTCGTCTCGGCCGCCGACCCCGCCGACCCGGCCGCGGTCCCGGCCGAGATCCCGCTCAACGCGTCGTCGTTCCCCGACGTGCGCGTCGTCGACCAGTCGTACTGGATCAGCGGCGTCGGGCCGCTCGGTGGCCAGGCCGTGCTCGACGACGTCGAGCAGTTCCTCCAGGACCGTGCCGGGTCCTGACCGGCCGGTCGGGTCCTCGGCCTCGGTCGGGAGCACGGTCGGGAGCGGGGCGGGATGCCGGTTCCACCGGTCGCCCAACGTCCTCTTCCCGACGACGGTCGCGCGCGTGCACGACGTCGGCCCGCGCCTGGTGCGCGTGACGCTCGCCGGCCCGGACCTGGCGGGGTGCGCCGACGTCGGGCTCGACCAGCGCGTGAAGATCCTGCTCCCCGGGCCGGGGGCGGACGCGCTCGCGCGGCGGGCGGGGCTCGCGGCCGAGAGCGCGTGGCGGCGCGAGTGGTCCGCGCTCGGTGACGACGTGCGGCCGGTGATGCGCTCGTACACGCCCGTGGCCGTCCGTCCGCGGGACGCCGAGGTGGACCTCGACCTGTACCTGCACGAGCCCGCCGGACCCGCGAGCGCGTGGGCACGCCGCGCGGCGCCCGGGGACCGGGTGCTGCTCTCGGCGCCGCACGCGCGGTTCGGCGTGACCGACCACGGCACCCAGTGGGACCCGGGGCCCGACGTCGCGCACGTGCTGCTCGTCGGTGACGAGACCTCGGCGCCCGCGGTGCGCGGCATCCTCGCGAGCCTGCGTCCGGACGTGCGGGCGCACGTGCTCGTCGAGGCCGACGACCCGGCGGACGCACCGGTCGCCGACGTACCCGGGACCGTGCGCGTCGAGCACGTGCCCCGGCATCGCCGTGGGTGCGAGCGGGCCGTGCTGGGCGCGGTCCGGGACTGGGCCGCGGAGCACGGCCGGTCCGCTGCCGACGCGGGCACCGGCTTCTACGCGTGGTGCGCGACGGAGAGCGCCGCCGTCGCGCGGGTCCGCGCCGAGCTCGTGGCGGCGGGGATCGAGAGGTCGCGCGTGCACGCGCAGGGGTACTGGCACGACCGGACCGGGCGTCGGCCGGGGCCGGACGGCGGCGCGGCGCGGCCCTGAGGACCCGCGTGCCACCGGGCCCGCCCTCGCGGGGTTCAGACGAGGAGCGCGACCAGGACGACGAACAGCACCACGAGGACGAGGAGCGTGCCGAGCCCGACCAGCAGGCCGAGGGCTACCGGGTGCGCCTGCGGCCAGGGCACGAGCCGCCGGTCGAACGCGCGGAGCTGGGCCGGCGTGACCGGCTGGTGCCAGGGCGTGAGCGGGACGCCGCGGCGCGCGAGGTCGAGCGCGACGGTCGAGAGCTGGTCGCGGTCCCACATCTGCCCGACGAGCAGGAGCAGCCGCTTCGTCGGGGCGACGACGATGAGGTGGTGCGTCGCCCCGGCCATCCCGAACGCCATGCGGTCCACCGTGACGACGCGGTCGACGTCCGCGACCGTGAACCGCTTCGTCCGGCCCCAGCCGTGCACCGTGTACGTCCCGTCGCCCAGGACGATGCGCGCACGGTCGACCATGCGCCGCCCGATCGCGTACGTCAGCGGGATCATGGACAGCGCGAAGACGAGGAACCCGACGGCGAGCGCCAGGCTTCCGCCCGTGATCGCCGCGGGGAGCTGGGCGAGACCCACGAGCGGCGCGAGGATCGAGATCAGCGTCAGGTTGGAGCGCAGCACCTGACGCTTCGCGGCGTCGCTCATGGCCAGCTCGATCACGGGCGGGACCGTCTCACGTCCGGTCGTCGTCGCGTCAGCCACGGCGGAAGAGCTTTCGCCCGGTGGCCGGGTGGAGGGGCGACCCGGCCGGGATCTCGACGGCGTTCGCCCAGACCGGGACGTCGTCCGGGCGCAGCGCCCCGGCTCGGACGGCGCGGTCGCACAGGCCGCGCGCGACGGCGCCGAGGCTCTCGCGGCAGGAGAAGGCTCCGTCGACGAGGGACAGGGCGACGGCCGTGGCGGGCGCCTGACCCGGTCCCTGGTCGAGCGACCCGACCGTCGCGACGGCCCGGCCGTGCGAGACGAACGCCGTCGCGCGCGGGGTGACCCACCGCAGCACGTCGAGGTCGTCGAGGAGGAAGGCGCGACCGGCGCCCCCGATCTCCCACAGCGCCGCCCCGGCCTGATGGGCGGCGTCCGAGGCGCGGCGCTTCCAGCGCTGGGAGCCGAACGCCTCCTCGACCCATCCGGCCGCGGTCGACGGGTCGGTGGCGAGCACGACCGAGACGGTGGGGATCTGGCCCCGCGGCGGGTCGAGCGTGACGGGGACGGGAGGGCGAGCCACGCCCGTCACCGTAGCCGGTCCGGGCCGGGAGTCTCGCCGAGGCCGGAGAGCGTCGGGAGCAGGACGTCGTGACCGGCCCGTGCGGCCCCGGGGAGCCAGGCGGCGAAGACGGCCCCGAACGCGAGCGGGAGGAGCGCCACGCACCACGCGACCCCGCTCTGGTAGACGGCGCCGAGCGTCGCGAGCCCACCGGCCGCGGCGAGCCAGATCGCGACCAGGAGGAGGTCGAGCCCGCTCGGCGCGACCGCCCCGCGCACCCGGACGCCGTCGGGCTCCTGGGTGAGACGGGCCCGCAGCACGCTGTGACCGCTCGCGTGCGCGCCGCTGGCCCAGCGCCGCGCGACCAGCACCTCGCCCCGCACGCGGACCCGGACCTCCTGCCCGCGGCGGGGCAGCTCCGCGGCGCGGCGCCGGACGTCGGCGGTCGAGACGCGCGGCAGGAGCAGGTCGAGGGGGACGCGGAGCACGGCGCCGAGCCTAGGGCGTCAGCAGCAGCGCGATCCCGGGTTGGCGTCCTGCTCGGCGTGGCGCATGCGCCAGAACTCGCGCTCGGTCATCACGACCCCGCCGGGGTGCACCGCGCGCTGGTGCGCGGCGTAGGTCGCGTACGCGTCGTCACCCATGACCTGCCGCACGTACCACCGCACCGCGGCGACGCCGTCGCGCACCCGACGCGCGACGGCGGACGTGCGGCCGCGGGGCCCCGCCACGACGGTCGCGCGGACCGTCGTGGCGGGACCCTGAGGGCCCTGCCGCACCGTCACCGGTGCCCCGTCGCGGCAGGACGCTTCTCGGGCGGCAGCGCCGCCCACTCCTTCTCGATCTCCTTCTCGGCCTTCGTCGCGAGCACGTCGGCCGGGGCGAAGCGGCGCGACGCCACGGGCGGGTCCTCGTGGTTCGTGCCGCCGCCGTCGCGCAGCGCCTTCGCGGTCACGAGGACCGAGGCGACGATGACGACGATCGCGAGCACGACGAACACGATCGACAGCGTGCCCTGGACGAACGTGTTGCGGACGACCGCCTCCATGGCCTCGACCGAGCCGGCCGTGCCGAACGACGTCTCGCCGGCCGCGAGAGCGTCCTTGAACGCGTTGTGGTTGGCCCAGTACCCGACCGCGGGGACGGGCGAGAAGATCTTCTCGATCGACGCCCAGATCGTGATGACCGCGGTGAACGCGAGCGGCGCCGCGACGATCCACAGCCAGCGCTGGTAGCTGCGCCCGCGCTTGGCGACGATCGCCAGCACGACGGCGAGCGCGATGGCCGCGAGGAGCTGGTTCGCGATGCCGAACAGCGGGAAGAACGTGTTGATGCCGCCGAGCGGGTCGGTCACACCGAGGTAGAGGATCGACCCCCACCCGGCGACCATGATCGCGGTGCACAACCACACGCCGGGTCGCCACGTCACGTCCCGGAACTTGGGCGCCACGTTGCCGATCGTGTCCTGGAGCATGAAGCGCGCGACGCGCGTGCCGGCGTCGACGGCGGTGAGGATGAACAGCGCCTCGAACATGATCGCGAAGTGGTACCAGAAGCCCATCATCGCGGTGCCGCCCACGAGCTGCTGCATGATGTGCGCGAGGCCCAGGGCGAGCGTCGGGGCGCCGCCCGTGCGGGACACGATCGACGGCTCACCGACGGCCTCGGCCGTGGACGTGAGCATGTCCGGCGTGAGGTTGACCCCCATGAGGCCGAGCCCGTTGACGAAGGCGACCGCGCCCTCGACCGTGCCGCCCGTGGCGGCCGCGGACGAGTTCATCGCGAAGTAGATGCCGCGGTCGATCGAGATCGCGGCGACGAGCGCCATGATCGCGACGAACGACTCCATGAGCATGCCGCCGTAGCCGATGAAGCGCGTCTGGCGCTCCTTCTCGACGAGCTTGGGCGTGGTGCCCGACGCGATGAGCGCGTGGAACCCGGACAACGCGCCGCACGCGATGGTGACGAAGAGGAACGGGAAGAGCGCGCCGGACACGACCGGGCCCGTCTCGCCGCTCGCGAACTCGCTGATCGCGGGCACCGTGATCTCGGGCCGGACGACGATCACCGCGACGGCGAGGACGACGATGACGCCGACCTTCATGAACGTCGACAGGTAGTCGCGCGGGGCGAGCAGGAGCCACACGGGCAGGACGGCGGCGACGAAGCCGTAGACGATCACGCCGACCGCGATGGTCGTGCGGTCGAGGTGGAACAGCTCGGCGCCCCACGACGTGTCCGCGATCCAGCCGCCCGCGACGATCGCGGCCAGGAGCAGGACGAACCCGATGACCGAGACCTCGGTGATCTTCCCCGGACGGATGTAGCGCAGGTAGACGCCCATGAAGAGCGCGATCGGGATCGTCATCGAGACGGAGAAGACGCCCCACGGGCTCTCGCCGAGCGCGTTGACGACGACCAGCGCGAGGATCGCGACGATGATGATCATGATGAGCAGCGACGCGACGATCGCGGCGGTGCCGCCCACGCGCCCGAGCTCCTGGCGCGCCATCTGGCCGATGGTCCGCCCGCCGCGACGCATGGAGAAGAACAGGACGAGGTAGTCCTGGACGGCGCCCGCGAGCACGACGCCCACGATGATCCAGATCGTGCCGGGCAGGTAGCCCATCTGCGCGGCGAGCACCGGGCCGACGAGCGGGCCCGCGCCGGCGATCGCGGCGAAGTGGTGGCCGAACAGCACGCGGCGGTCGGTCGGGACGTAGTCCTTGCCGTCCTCGCGCACCTCGGCCGGGGTGGCACGGCGGTCGTCGGGGCGCGTGATGTAGCGCTCGATGACCTTCGAGTAGAAGCGGTACCCGATGAGGTAGGTGCAGACGGCCGCGAACACGAACCAGATCGCGTTGACGGTCTCGCCGCGGACGACCGCGAGCATGACCCAGGCGATGCCGCCGAGCAGCGAGATCGCGGCCCACAGGGCGATCTTCTGCGGCGTCCAGCGGGTCCGGGTCTCCGCTCCGGGGACGGAGTCGGGCACTGCGGTGGGGGGCAGCGACGGGTCCGGCACGATCTCCGGCTCGTCGGGGGCGGCGTTCCGCGCCGCGCGGGTGTCTGTCGTCATCGAGCCTCTCCAGGGTCGCGTCGTTGCGTCCGACCACGGAAGGCTAGGGAGCCCGCGAGGGGGTGATCCAGGTCACGTCGACCGGCGGTCGAGGTGTGCGACGAACGGTGGCCCGCGTGCGACGAACGGCGGTCGCCGCGCGCCCCCACGAGCCGGGCGATACGTTCGATCCGTCCCCAGCCGGAGGTGCCCGTACCGATGCCGTCCCCCTCGTCACCCCGCACGTCGCTGCGCATGTCGAGGTCCGCCGCGGCGCTCGCGGCGGTCGTCGCGCTCGTGCTCGCCCTCGGCACTCTGCTCGCGCTCGCCGCGGTCGGCGCCCTGCCTGCCTCCGCGCAGGTCGAGACCGGGCGGCTCTCGCTCTTCAAGCGCATCGAGAACCTCGACACCGGCTCGTCGGAGGGGCGGCGCGAGCTGTGGACGATGCACGCGCGCAACGTCGAGACCGGTGCGGTCATCGAGGGTGACGGGCTCAACGGCGTCCAGTCGCTCGAGGTCCCGGCGGGCACGTACCGGATCTGGGAGACGGGCGGCGTCGCGGGCTTCCGGTTCCAGAACTGGAACTGCGGCGGGGAGGACATCCTCGACCCCACGCCCGACGTCGTCGTGCCGCCCGGCGGCACGCTCACGTGCACGGTGGACAACGAGGCGATCTCCCCGACGCTCACGCTCGTCAAGGCGGTGGTCGGGGGCACGGCGTCGCCCGAGGACTGGACGCTGCGCGCGCAGGGGCCGTCGTCGATCGCCGGGCCGTCCGGGTCCGACGCGGTGACGGACCAGGCCGTCCGCATCGGGCAGTACACCCTCTCCGAGGAGGGCGGGCCGGCCGGCTACCGCGACGACGGCTGGGTGTGCGAGGGCGCGGAGGTCGTCGGCAGCACCGTGACGATCGACCTCGCCGACTCGGTGACGTGCGTCGTCACCAACGTCGCGCCGGTGGTGCCGACCGTGCCGACCCTGACGCTCGTCAAGGAGGTCGTCGGCGGACCGGCCGCGGCCGGGGACTGGACGCTCACGGCGGAGAACGGCACGACGACCGTCACCGGGACCACGGGGGACGCGGCGGTCACCGCGGCCGAGGTGAGCCCCGGGAGGTACACCCTCTCCGAGGACGGCCCGGCCGGGTACGACGGCGCGTGGTCGTGCACGGGTGCGACGTCCGGCGACGGCTCGGACGGTGCCGTGACCGTCGCGGAGGGCGACGACGTCGTCTGCACGGCCACGAACACGTGGACCGGCGGCACCCTCACCCTCGTCAAGGAGCTCGCGGGCGAGACCTTCGCCCGCCCCGTCGACTGGACGCTCAGCGCGACGGGGTCCGACGCCGAGGTCGTGGGCCGCTCCGGGACCGCGGCGGTCACGGACGTGCTGGTGCCCGCGGGCGACTACACGCTCGCGGAGGACGGCTGGTCGGGGTTCACCGCCGGGGACTGGGCGTGCGACGGCGGCGCGGTGGCCGGCGCCGTCGTGACGGTCGGCCCGGGCGCGGACGTCACGTGCACGATCGTCAACACCCCGCTGCCGTCGCGGCTCACGCTCGTCAAGGTGGTCGACGGCGGCCCCGCGGCCCCGGCGGAGTGGACGCTGTCCGCGACCGGGCCGCAGGCCGACGGGACGACGGGGACGATCTCCGGAGCCTCGGGCAGCGCGGCGGTGAGCCACGTCGACGTCGGCGAGGGGCTCCACACGCTCGCCGAGTCCGGCGGGCCCGAGGGGTACGAGCCGGGGGACTGGGTCTGCGTGGGCGGGGTGCAGCTCGGCGCGAGCGTGCTCGTCGGGCCGGACGACGACGTCGTCTGCACCGTGACCAACTCGTACGTCGGGTCGATGCTGACCCTCGTGAAGGTCGTCGTCGGCGGGTCGGGCGACCCGGAGGCCTGGACCCTCACGGCGACCGACGCAGGCGGGCAGACCGTCGCGAGCGGGCCGGTGGGGAGCGCGGAGGTCACCGCGGTGCCGCTCCCGCCCGGGGCGTACGACCTGGCGGAGTCCGGTGGCTACGGCGGCTACGACGCCGAGGGCTGGACGTGCGACGCCGGGACGCTCGAGGGCGCGACGGTGACCCTCGGCCCGGGCGACGAGGCGACGTGCGTGGTGACGAACCGCGCCCGCCTGCCCCACCTCACGCTCGTCAAGGAGCTCGACGACCGTGGCTACACGGGCGACGCCGTCGCGACCGACTGGACCCTGACCGCGACGGGCGAGGGGCGCGAGATCGCGGGCGTCACCGGCTCGGCCGACGTCTCGCACGTCGGCGTCGGACCAGGGCGCTACGTCCTGGATGAGTCCGGCGGCCCGGACGGGTGGACCGCGCTCCGGTGGGTGTGCGACGACGCGCGCGTCGTCCAGACGCCCGGACCGGGGGGCACGCTCGTGTCGACGGTCGTCGTCGAGGCGGGTGACGACGTGACGTGCACGGTCACCAACCACTGGCTCGCCGGCACGCTGACGCTCCACAAGGAGGTGGTCGACGACGCCGCGCCCGCGGACGACTGGCAGCTCACCGCCGCGGGGCCGACGGCGATCTCCGGCTTCGACGGCAGCGAGGACGTCACGCTCGTCCCGGTGGCCGCCGGGACGTACGACCTCACCGAGTCGGGCAGCGACTGGGACTACACCCAGGAGGAGTGGGTGTGCGACGGCGGCACGCTCGTCGACGTGGACACCGTGCGGGTCGACGACGCCGCGGACGTCGAGTGCACCGTCGTGAACACGGTCCTCGACCCGCCGAACCCCACCCCGACCCCGACCGACCCGACGGCGCCGCCCACCGACGGGCCGACGTCGGACGCCCCGGAGCCGGACGGCACGTCGACCCCGGGAGCGACGCCCGGCGACGACCTCGCCGCGACCGGGACCGACGTCGTCGTGCTGCTCGCGGCGGCCCTCGTGGCGCTCGTCGTGGGCGGGACGCTGCTCGGGGTCCGGCGCCGGCGCGGCTGACCGGGGACGCCGCAGCCTGCCGCGGCTCGCCGCGCGGCGCCTGCCCTGCCGGGCTACTGTCCTGCCGTGGCCGACGAGGGCGAGCGGGTCGAGCAGTCCGGGCAGGTCGAGCGGACCGAGCCGGGCGAGCCGGAGCAGCACGGCGAGCACGCGGGGCGGTCGTGGCGCGAGACCGTGACCGTGGTGCTGCTCGCCGTGACGGCCGTCCTCACGGCGTGGAGCGGGTTCGAGGCGAGCAAGTGGGGCGGCGAGATGTCGATCGCCTTCTCGCGCGCGTCGACGCAGCGCATCGAGGCGTCCACGGACCGGGCGCACGCCGACACCGCCCGGTCGATCGACCTCCAGGTGTTCAGCCTGTGGCTCGAGGCGTACGCGACCGGGGACACGGAGCTCGAGGAGTTCACGCGCGCGCGCTTCACGCCCCACTTCCAGCCCGCGTTCGACGAGTGGCTCGCGTCGCGCCCCCTGCAGAACCCCGACGCCGCCCCGAGCCCGTTCGCGCTCGACGCCTACGTCCCGCCGGGCGCGGTCGAGGCGGTCGAGGCCGACGAGCGGGCCGACGCCCTCTTCGCGCAGGCGCTCGTCAACAACCAGCGGGGCGACAACTACACGCTGACGACCGTGCTCTTCGCGCTCGTCCTGTTCTTCGGCGCGTTCGCGGGCCGGTTCCGCTCGGAGCGCGCCTCCTGGGCCATGGTCGGCCTCGCGTGCGTGGTCCTCGTGGTCGGCATCGTCTTCCTGGCGACCTTTCCCAAGATCGTCTGACGCCGCGGTCCACAGACACCCGTGGGCCTCGTAGCCTGGGGCGATGCAGACCTTGACGACGCCTCGGCTCACCCTCCGCCCGTGGCAGCCCGACGACGCCGACGCCATCCTCGACATCTACTCGCGCTGGGACGTCATGCGGTACATCGGCGTGACGCCGCGCGTCCTGGAGCACCGCGACGAGGCGCTGGAGCGGGTCGAGCGGTGGGCCGCCGCCGACGACGGCACGCACGGGGTGTGGGCCGTCGTCCCGCGCGCGGGCGAGGGCACGGGCCTTCCCGACGCCGCGCCCGTGGGGACCATCCTGCTCAAGCCCATCCCGGCGTCGGGCACGGGCGACCCGCTGCAGCCGTCGGGCGACACGGAGATCGGGTGGCACTTCCACCCCGACGTGTGGGGCCGGGGGTACGCGACGGAGGCGGCGGCCGCGGTGCTCGCGCACGCGTTCGAGCGCGGGCTCGACCGTGTCGTCGCCGTGACGCACGCCGACAACGCGGCGTCCCAGGCGGTGTGCCGGCGGATCGGCATGACCCACCGCGGCACGACGGACGCTTACTACGACACGACGTGCGAGCTGTTCGACGTGTCCGCGCCCTGACGGGAGCGCCCGTCAGGCACCCGCGCGAGACGCCGGACCGCGCCGAGGACGTCGACGTCGTCGTGCGGCTCGGTGTCGAGCGCGCGGTGGATGGTCATGCCCTCGATGAACGCGTCGAGCACACGGCACGTCGCGGGGTCGAAGTGGAGCCCGAGCGCGTCGCGGCTGCGGCGCATCCAGTCGTTCGTGAGCGTCCGGTAGGCCGGGTCTCGCGCCGCGAGCGTGTAGAGCTCGTGCGAGAGGACGAGGTCGCGCTGGGTCGCGAACACGTCGTGCGTGATGAGCGTCGTGACCGCCTGCACGGCCTCCTCGGGCGTGCGGGCGTCGCTCATGCGGCGCTCGAACTGGGCCGCGGCGTCGCGCGTGAACCGGCCGAACGCCTCGCGCAGCAGCTCGTCCATCCCGGCGAAGTGGTACGTCATCGACCCGAGCGGGACGTCGGCCGCGGCCGCCACGCGCCGGTGCGACGTGCCCGCGACGCCGTGCTCGGCGACGACGTCGAGGCACGCGTCGATGATGCGGTCGCGCCGCTCGGGGTCGTGGCGGCGGGCGCGGGGCGTCGGGTCGGTCGGGGCCGCGGAGGCGCTCATGCTCAGATGTTCTCGCGGATCACCCGGGCCGGGTTGCCCACCGCCACGACGTTCGCGGGCAGGTCGCGCGTCACGACGGAGCCCGCGCCCACCACGGTGTTGTCGCCGATCGTCACGCCCGGGCACACGATCACGCCGCCGCCGAGCCACACGTTGTCGCCGAGCGTGATGGGCTCGGCCGCCTCGAGCTTGTCGCGCCGGGGCTGCGGGTCGACCGGGTGGGTCGGGGTGAGGAGCTGGACGTTCGGCCCGAGGAGGCAGTCGTCGCCGATCGTGATCGCCGCGACGTCGAGCGCGGTGAGCCCGGAGTTGACGAACGTCCGGTCGCCGAGGTGCACGTTGCTGCCGAAGTCGACCGCGAGCGGCGGCTTGACCCACGACCCCTCGCCGAGCGACCCGAGCAGGTCCGCGAGGATCTCGCGGGCGCGCGTGTCGTCGCCGTCGTCGTCGAGGACGGCGCGGTGGAACGCGTCGACGAGGCGCATGCCCCGGTGGACGCCGCGCGCGATCTCCGGGTCGTCGGCGATGTACAGGTCGCCCGCGGCCATGCGCTCGTAGCTCGTGCGGTCGTCGCCGGCGAAGTAGTCGGTCGTCATGCGGTGGCCTCCTCGGGGGCGGGGGTCGTGCGGTGGTCGGGGTCATCATGCCGGTCGGCGGTGTCCGTCCGGCCCGCCGGTCGGCGCGGGGCGAGCACGCCGGCCAGGAGCACGACGACGACGCCCGCGAGCGGCAGGACGAGCAGCCCGGTGCGCAGGCTCGTGGCGTCGGCGACGAGCCCGACGATCGGCGGGGACAGGAGGAACCCGAGCCGCATGAGCCACGAGACGAGCGTGAGGCCGGTCCCCGCGCGCAGTCCCGGGAGCTCGTCGGCCTGCTGCATCGCGGCCGGGACGAGGGTCGCGACGCCGAACCCGGCCGCGGCGAACCCGGCGATGGTGCCGGGGACGGACGGGAACGCGAGCGCGAGCCCGGTGCCGAGCAGCACGAGCGCGCCACCGGTCCGGGCGACGGCGCGCTGCCCGAACCGGTCGACGAGCCGGTCGCCGACGAGGCGCCCGACGAACTGGGCGCCGACGAGCGCGACGAACCCCGCGGCGGCGATCGTCGCGGGAGCGCCGAGCGACCCCGAGAGGTAGACGGCTGCCCACGTGCTGCCCGCGTCCTCGACGAGGGTCCCCGCGACGGCGACCAGGACGAGGGCGGCGAGCACGGCGACGGTGCGCGCGCGGGACGTGCGCGCCAGGGCCGCGTCGGTACCGGCGCCCGAGAGGTCCGTGCCCGCCGGGGTGCCGGGCGAGGCGCTCGCCTCGGCCGCGGACGCGGCGGCGTCGGTCACCTCGCCGTCCAGGCCGGGCAGGCACGAGCGCAGGGCGACGAGCGCGACGACGGAGAACAGCGCGCCCGTGATCGCGAGGTGCACGCCGAGCGGCAGGTCGAGCGCGATCGCGGCGGCGGCCATGCCGCCGCCGACCACGGCGCCGACCGACCACAGCGCGTGGAACCCGTTGATGATCGATCGGCCGTAGCGGCGCTGCACCCTCAGGCCGTGCGCGTTCTGCGCGACGTCGGTGAACGCGTCCATCGCGCCCGCCGCGAACAGTGCGACGACGAGCAGCGGCAGCGCGGGCGCGAGGCCCGCGAGCAGCAGCCCGGCCGCGGTGAGCACGGTGCCGGCGACCGCCACGCGCGCCGACCCGAACCGGCGCACGAGCGCCGCCGCGGCGAGCCCCGCGGTGATGGCGCCCGCGGGGAAGGCGGCGACGGCGAGCCCGTACGTGGCGTTGCCGAGGTCGAGCCCGGCCTTGATCTCGGGGTAGCGCGGCACGAGGTTCGCGAACAGCGCGCCGTTGGTGAGGAACAGCGCGGCGACGGCGACCCGGGCGCGACGGACGTCGGGAGCGGGTCGCGCGAGCACGGTGGACGACATGCGTACGATCGTACACACGATGTGTACGCGCGTACACATCGGCCCCCTGTCCTCCCGGGCACCGCGCCCCCCGCCCGCCGAACCCGGGGATACCGCCGGACTCGAGGCCTGATCGGCCCACAACCCCGGGTTCGCCGGGGGGCGTCGGGGGCCGCCGGGGGCCGCCGGGGGCCGGCGGGGCCGTTGCGCGTGGGGGGCGGGTCAGGTGCCGGACGTCGCGTGGACGAACCGGACCAGCTCGTCCGCCATGGCTGCGGGCTCCCACGAGTGGTCCGCGCCCTCGACCTCCCGGAGCTCGCCGTGCGGCACGGCGGCGACGACCTTCTCCGCGGAGACGGGCATCACGGGGAACGTCGTCGTGCCGTAGGTCGCGAGCACCGGGACGTCGACGCGCGCGAGCGAGCCGTCCTCGAGCGCGGCGGTCGCCCACACGAGCGACCTCCCGTCGGCGCGCTGGCTGCGCGACCCGCGCGCCTGCTCCTCGAAGTCGGGGGAACGGCGCATGTCCTCGAGCCACTCGGGCGGCATGTCCTTCATGAACTGCTCGGTCGCACCGACGACGTCGCCCGCGTCGAGCCGGCGCTCGAACTCGTCGATCCACTCCGTCGTCGTGGCCAGGTCGTCGCCCAGCGGCGCCTCCCACAGCACGAGCCCCGTGACGGGCAGGCCCGCGTGCGCGGCCGCGAGGGAGATCGCGCACCCCGACGAGTGCCCGCACAGCACCGCGCCGCGCCCGGTCCCGCCGTCGGCCACGGAGATCGCCGCCGCGACCGCCGTGAGCTCGCGCTCGAGGTCGAGCACGCCGTCGGCCGGGCTCTCTCCGCGCCCGAGGCGGTCGAACACGACGGTCGTCACGCCGTGCTCGGAGACGCGCTCGGCGGTCTCGGTCGTCACCGGGTCGATCGCCCGGTACGGCCCCGCTCCCGCGACGAACACGAGGCCCGGACCCTCGCCGCGGAGGTCGTAGGCGACGGTGTCGCCCCGGCTGGTGGTGACCTGGCCCGTGGTGACGAGGTCGGTCATGGCTGCTCCTCCGGTTCGGGTGCGGCGGCCGACACGGCCTCCACGGGTGACGACCGGCAGGAAGCCCGGGACTCATCGACACCCTCGACGAGGCGGCACCGCGGGCAGCACCTAGGCTGGCGGGCATGGACACCGAGGAACGCCTGGCCGTCTTCATCGACTACGAGAACCTCGCGCTCGGGGCGCGCGAGCACCTGGGCGGCATGACGTTCGACTTCGGGCCGATCGCGGACGCGCTCGCCGTGCGCGGGCGTGTGGTCGTGCGGCGCGCGTACGCGGACTGGTCGTACTTCGACGAGGACCGGCGGTCGCTCACGCGGCACCAGGTCGAGCTCATCGAGATGCCGCAGCGCATGGGTGCGTCCCGGAAGAACGCCGCCGACATCAAGATGGTCGTCGACGCGATCGAGATGGCGTTCGAGCGCGACTACATCTCGACGTTCGTCATGTGCACGGGGGACAGCGACTTCTCCCCGCTCGTCCACAAGCTGCGCGAGCTGAACAAGCGCGTCATCGGCGTGGGCGTCGAGAAGTCGACGTCGCGGCTGCTGCCGCCCGCGTGCGACGAGTTCCTCTTCTACGACCGCCTCGAGGGCGTCGACGTGCCGGACGAGCCGGAGCCCCGGTCGGTCCGTGGCTCGCGCGCGTCCGGTGCGACGGCGTCGGGCGGTGCCAAGCCCAAGCGTTCCGGCGGGCGCACGTCCGGGCGGCGCAAGGCGACCGAGATCGCCGAGCCGGAGGTCGAGACGCCGGCCGCCGCGGCGCTCGCGGAGCTGGGCGAGGCGGTCGGGCGCACGACCCGCCGCGGCGAGCCCGTCGTGACGGAGAGCGACGAGGTCGACGTCACGACGACGCCGGTCACGGAGGCGCCCGAGGCAGCGGACGTGATCGAGCCCTCGGCGCCGGAGGCCGACGACGACGCGCCGTCCGGCGAGGACCTCCCGATGGAGGTGCGCGTCGCGCAGACGCTCGCGGACCTCGAGGCCTCGACGAGCGGGGCGGTGACCGCGTCCGTGCTCAAGCGCACGCTCCTGCGCAAGGACCCGACGTTCAGCGAGGCCGACTACGGGTTCCGCAACTTCGGCGAGTTCCTGCGGTTCCTCGCCGACCGCAGCTTCGTCGAGCTCGCGCCCGGGCCGGCGACGGGCGACCCGGAGGTGTCGCTGCCCGCGCAGGGCGACACCGACCAGGCGTTCGCGCTCGTCCGCGAGGTGGTCCGGGAGGAGGGTGGCTCGACCGTCCTGTCCGGGCTGAAGAACGCGATCCGCAAGAGGCGCCCCGACTTCAGCGAGAAGGCCCTCGGGTACCGCGGCTTCCTGCAGTTCTGCAAGGCGGCCCAGGCCGCCGGCGCCGTCGACCTGGCCTGGGACGACGACGCCGACGACTACCGCGTGTCGGTCGCCTAGCGCCCGACGAAGGCGAGCAGCGCCTCGTTGACCTCGGCCGCGTGCGTCACGAGGAGGCCGTGGGGCGCGCCCTCGACCTCGACGTACTCGGCGTCGGGGACCAGCGCGCGGAAGCGGCGCCCGGTCGCGTCGATCGGGAGGATGTTGTCCTTCGTGCCGTGGAGGATCAGCGTCGGCTTGCCGGCCGCGCGGACGGCCTCGACGTCGGCCCGGAAGTCCTCGATCCACGTGGGCACGACGGCGTACGCGGCGACGGGAGCGGACCCGATGGCGGTGATCCAGCTCGCCCGCACGGTGTCCTCGCTGATGCGCGTCCCGAGGTTCTCGTCGAGGTTGTAGAAGTTCTTGTAGAAGTCGGTGTACCAGGCGTACCGGTCGGCGCGGGCGGCGTCGACGATCCCGTCGAACACGGACTGCGGGACACCCTCGGGGTTGTCGTCGCGCTGGACGAGGAACGGCTCGAGCGACGCGAGGAACGCGAGCTTGGCGACGCGCTCGTGCCCGTGGTTGTGGACGTAGCGGGCGAGCTCGCCCGTGCCCATGGAGAACCCGACGAGGATCACGTCGCGCAGGTCGAGCGTCTCGAGGACGGTGTTCAGGTCGGCCGCGAACGTGTCGTAGTCGTACCCGCTGCCGACCTTGCTCGACGCGCCGAACCCGCGGCGGTCGTAGGTGATCACGCGGTGACCGGCGTCGATCAGCTCGCGCTTCTGGAGCTCCCAGCTGTGCCCGTCGAGGGGGTAGCCGTGGATGAGGACGACCGGCTGCCCGGCGCCCTGGTCCTCGTAGTAGAGCTCGATGTCGGTGGAGTTCTCCTGCCCGACGGTGATGTACCCCATGGTCGTGCTCCCTTCGTGGAGCGGGGAGAACGGTCGTTCTCTCCGTTGGTCGCTACACTAGAGAACGATGGTTCTCCCCGCAAGTGGTGCCACGTGAACAGGAGACGACGATGCTCGACGACGCGAGCGCACGCACGGCGGTCGTGGCTGCCGCCGACCGGCTGTTCTATGCGCGGGGCGTCCAGTCCGTGGGGATGGACGCCGTCCGTGCCGAGGCCGGGGTGTCGCTCAAGCGCATCTACTCCCTGTTCCCGTCCAAGGACGACCTCGTCGTCGCCGTGCTGCGGCACCGCACGGAGCAGTGGGACGCGGGGATCGCCCGCGCGGCGGCCGGAGCGACCACGCCCCGCGGCCGGCTCCTCGCCGTGTTCGACTTCCTCGACGCGTGGTTCCGCGAGGACGGGTTCCGCGGGTGCGCGTTCATCAACTCGTTCGGCGAGCTCGGCGCGACGTCGCCCGCCGTGGCCGCGGCCGTGCGCGAGCACAAGGAGTCGTTCCAGCGGTACGCGCGCGGCGTCGTGCGCGAGGCGGGTCTGCCCGACGACGTCGCGCTCCAGGTCGTGCTGCTCGCCGAGGGTGCGCAGACGACGGCGGCCATCACGCAGGACGTCGACGTCGCGCGCCAGGCCCGCCGGGCGGCCGAGGCGATCCTCGACGCGGCGGTCCCGGCGTCGGCCTGACGCCTCCCGCCTCTCGCGCCGTTCGTCGTCGGCGCTGCTCCCGCCCCGACTGCGGTGCGCGGCAGAAGTGGGAGCGATCCCACGACACGCCGAGAGAGCGCTTGCTCGGCGTCGTCCCGCCACCGTAGGTTCACGGACGGAGGGCCGAGGAACGGCCCCCGCCCGGTGCAGAGTCGCGCCGAGAGCACGTCGCGCACCGTGGCGAGACGCAGGCGGCCCCGCCGCCGGACTGGAGGATCGATGGACCTCGCACGTCAGCGCTCCCTGCCCACCCTGCCCAGCGCCCCACCCGGAACCCGGGCGCGCACGGCCGCCCGACGCCGCCGGGCCGCGGGCGCCGTCGTCGCGGCGGTCACCGCGGCCGCGGCGGTGCTCGCCGTGACCGTCCCGGTGACGTCGGCCGCCGCCGCGCCGGGTGACGTCATCTGGTCGGACGAGTTCGACGGCGCCGCCGGCTCGGCCCCGAGCTCTGCCCGCTGGAACCACGAGACCGGGGCCGGCGGCTGGGGCAACGCCGAGCTCCAGAACTACACGACGTCGCGCGCGAACTCGGCGCTCGACGGCCAGGGCCACCTCGTCATCACCGCGCGCCGCGAGGCCGACGGGTCGTACACGTCGGCGCGCATGACGACCCAGGGGAAGTACCAGCCGCAGTACGGGCGCGTCGAGGCACGCATCCAGATCCCGCGCGGCCAGGGCATCTGGCCGGCGTTCTGGATGCTCGGAGGAAACCTCCCCGGGGTGGGCTGGCCGACGTCGGGCGAGATCGACGTCATGGAGAACGTCGGCTTCGAGCCGCACCGCGTGCACGGCACGGTGCACGGACCGGGGTACTCGGGCGGCGCCGGCATCACGGGCATGTACCAGCACCCGCAGGGCTGGTCGTTCGCGGACGACTTCCACACCTTCGCCGTGGACTGGAAGCCCGGCGAGATCACGTGGTTCGTGGACGGCCAGCAGTTCCACCGCGTGACGCGCGCGAGCGTCGGCGCGAACGCGTGGGTGTTCGACCAGCCGTTCTTCCTCATCCTCAACGTCGCGGTCGGCGGGCAGTGGCCGGGGTACCCCGACGGCACGACGCAGCTCCCGCAGCAGATGAAGGTGGACTACGTCCGGGTCTACGACAACGGCTCGGGAACCTCCAACCCGAACCCCGGTGGCAGCCTCCCGACCGGGACCGGGACGATCCGGATCGCGAACGGGTACTGCCTCGACGTCCCGTGGGGTCAGACGCACGACGGGAACCGCGTGCAGATCGTCCCGTGCAACGGCAACGTCGCGCAGTCGTGGACGCGGGGGAGCGACGGGACGATCAGGGCGCTCGGCAAGTGCCTCGACGTGAGCGGCAGCGGCACGGCCAACGGGACGGTGGTCCAGCTCTGGACGTGCAACGGCACGAACGCGCAGAAGTGGGCCTACGACGCGGGGTCGAAGACGCTGCGCAACCCGCAGGCGGGCAGGTGCCTGGACGCCGAGGGCGGCAACCCGCTCCACGAGGGCCAGCGGTTCGTGATCTGGGACTGCCACGGGTCCACCAACCAGCAGTGGACGTTCTGACCCGTCCACAGCCGACGGATGCGTCCGTGTGCGAGCGCTGCGTCCCCGGACGCGTCTCTCGTGCACGGGCGCATCGCTCGGCCGGGCTCATCCGCCGGCGCGGTCATCAGCCGGGCCTTCCCCCGCCGGCGGGGCTGCGGTGTCGCCGGCCTCCGCGGGGCGCGGGCCGAGCCGGCTCGCGACCATCGGGAGCACGACCACGGACAGCACGCCCGCGCCCACGAGCGCCGCGCCGACGCGCGACGTCATCGCGCCCTGCTCGACCGCGATCTCCGTGAGCGCGACGAGCAGCGGCAGCGCCGTCGCGGCGTACAGCGCGGTCTGGACGCGCTCGACCGAGGGCAGCTCGCGCCGGAACCACAGCAGCACGGGCCCGCCCCGCACGACCACCATGAGCGCGAAGAACGTCAGCGGCAGCAGCGGCGACGCGACGATGGAGTCGATGTCCAGGCCCATCCCGGAGCTGACGAAGAACACGGGCACGAACACGCCCCAGGCGACCGCGTCGAGCTTCTTCTCGAGCGCCTCGACGTCGCCCGGCGCCCAGCGCCGCAGCACCATGCCGCCGACGAACGCACCGAGCACCGCATCGAACCCGAGCCCCGCGGCGAGCGCGAGCAGCGCGACGAGCAGCAGCACCGTGAGGCGCAGCGTGCTCTGGCCCGTCCCGTGCTCGGCCGCGCTGAAGAGGCGGTCGCCGCCGAGGGCCTTGATACGCCCCAGGCGGCCCGGGAGCGCGGACAGCGCGATCGCGACGACGGCGAACAGGACCAGCAGGATCGCCGCGACGCCGCTCTCGCGCGTGCCGAGCAGCACCGCCATCGCGACGATCGGCCCCAGCTCGCCGACCGCCCCGACCACGAGCACCGTGCGCCCGAGCCGCGAGCCGAGCTGACCGCCGTCGCGCAGGATCGGGAGCACGACGCCCAGCGCGGTGGTCGTGAGCGCGATCGCCCCGGCCGCCACCTTGTGCGGCGAGCCGTCGCCCACGACCACGAGGACCAGCACCGCGCCGACGACGAGCGACGTCAGCCACGCCGCGCCGGCGCGTCGCCCCACGCGCTCGCGCAGGAGGTTCGGCTCGAGCTCGTACCCGGCGAGGAGGAACAGGAAGCCCATGCCTAGGTCGGACAGGAGCGTGACGTCGTCGGGCGTCGCGAGGTCGAGCGCGGACGGCCCGATGAGGATGCCCCCGAGCAGCAGCACGACGACCTGCGGGACACGCGACCGCACCGGCATGAGGCCCGCGAGCAGCGGCGCGAGCAGCGCGACGACGAACACCGGGACGAGCGGGGCGTAGACGTTCACGGTCGGGTCTCCGGGTGTCGGCGGACGGCGGGTCCCAGGATCCCGCAGCGCCGCAGGTCGCGCGCGGCGGAGGCCGCGTCGTCGTCCGCCGGGGTTGACGGTCCGTCGCGGCCCGGCCTACGGTCGGCCCAGCCGCGGGTCCCGCGGCACCTGGATCGGCAGACAGGACCACTGAGCCGGCGCACCGTGGCGCCGGAGCCGCGCCCCGGTGAGCACGAGCCACCAGGAGGCACCATGACCAGCACCCGCACCTGGGTCCGCCACCCGCTCGGCGTCTTCACCGCGGACGACTCCCCGGACGCGCCCGACGCGCGCGGCGGCGTCGTCGTCGAGGACGGGGTGATCGCCGAGGTCGTCGCGGCGGGCGGGCAGCCGTCCGCCCCGGTCGACGAGACCTTCGACGCGTCGCAGCACGTGCTCACGCCCGGGCTGATCAACACGCACCACCACTTCTACCAGACGCTCACGCGCGCCTGGGGGCCGGTCGCCGACGCCCCGCTCTTCCCCTGGCTCCAGCGTCTCTACCCGGTGTGGGCGCGCCTGACCCCGCGGGACCACGAGCTCGCGACGACGGTCGCGCTCGCCGAGCTGCTGCTCTCCGGCTGCACGACGGCGGCCGACCACCACTACGTCTTCCCGGCCGGTCTGGACGACGCGATCGACCTCCAGGTCGCGGCGGTCCAGCGGCTCGGGATGCGCGCGACCCTCACGCGCGGGTCCATGACGCTCGGCCAGGACGACGGCGGCCTGCCGCCCCAGTCGGTCGTGCAGAGCCTGGACGTGATCCTCGCCGACTCGCAGCGCCTCGTGGAGCGCTACCACGAGCGGGGCGCCGGGGCGCAGGTCCAGATCGCGCTCGCGCCGTGCTCGCCGTTCTCGGTGACGACCGACGCGATGCGCGAGAGCGCGGCGCTCGCGGAGGACCTCGACGTCCGCCTGCACACGCACCTCGCCGAGACGATCGACGAGGAGGACTTCTGCCGCGAGCGCTTCGGGATGCGCACGGTCGACTACCTGGAGTCGGTGGGCTGGCTCACGGACCGCGCGTGGCTCGGCCACGGCATCCACTTCGACGACGAGGAGGTGCGCCGCCTCGGGGCCGCGGGCACCGGCGTCGCGCACTGCCCGACGTCGAACATGCGCCTCGCGTCCGGGATCGCGCGGGCCGTGGAGCTCGAGGACGCGGGCGCGCCCGTCGGGCTCGGGGTCGACGGCTCGGCGTCGAACGACGCGTCGACGATGATCCTCGAGGCGCGCCAGGCGCTCTACCTCCAGCGCCTCAAGTACGGCGCCGACATCCCCGTGACCCGCGCGCTCGGCTGGGGCACGCGCGGGTCCGCGCGGGTCCTGGGCCGGGACGACGTCGGCGTGCTCGCGGTGGGCAAGCAGGCGGACCTCGCGCTGTGGCGCCTCGACGAGCTGCGCTTCTCCGGCTCGCACGACCCGGTCGCCGCGCTCCTGCTGTGCGGGGCCGACCGCGCAGACCGCGTCATGGTCGGCGGCGAGTGGCGCGTGGTCGACGGCGCGATCCCGGGTCTCGACCTCGACGCCCTGGTCGCCGAGCACTCGGCGGCGGCCCGCCGCCTCGTCGCGGGCTGACCCGCGGCCGGGCGGGGACGTGCCCGGCCACCGCCGGCGCGTCCCCGCTCAGAGCTCGCGGTAGTAGTGGACGACGGGGAGGGCGGTGAAGCCGCTCGACTCGTACAGGGCGCGCGCGGCGTCGTGGCCCGGGTCGCCGCCGGTCCAGACGTTGGCGTACGCGCACCCGGCGTCGCGCAGGAGCTCCAGCGCGGCGTCCACGAGGAGCCGCCCGATGCCCTCGCCCTGCGCGTCGGGGTCGACGGCGATGATCTCGAGGTCGCCGGCGCGGGCTCCCTCGGCAGGGGGCTCGCCGATCACCGCGGTGGCGAACCCGACGACCTGGCCGGCCCGTTCCGCGACGACCGTCGTCGCGGGGTGCTTCTCGCACGCAGCGCGCACCTCCGTCTCCTGGCTGCGCCGCCAGTCGGGGTAGGCGAGCCCGTAGAGGCGCTCGCCGAGGAGGTCGCGCCACGAGGCGAAGGCGTCCTCCCACGCGCGCAGCGACAGGTCGGCGACGGCGTCGAGGTCCGTGGGGCGGTAGGGGCGGAGCGTGGTGGTCACCGCTGGAGGCTACGGAGTGCCGCAGGGGGGAGCCATCTCAATACCCCCGCGCGGTCCTCAGGCCACGGTGATGATCGTCTTCCCCGCGGTGCGGGCCGTGGGGTTGAACGCGTCGACGGCCTCGGCGAGGGGTCGGACGGTGCCGATGCGGGTGCGCAGCCGTCCCGCCCGGACGCGCGCCGCGAGCTCCACGAGCTGGGCGCGGTCGGCCTCGACGACGAAGAACACCGAGCGACCGTCGTCGGGCTGGCGCGCGGGCGGGGCGGCGATGGTGACGAGCGTGCCACCGGGCCGGACGAGGTCGGTGGAGCGGTTGCCGACCTCCCCGCCGATGACGTCGAAAACCAGGTCCACAGGGCCGACGGAGGCGAGGTCGTCGGCCTCGAGGTCGAGGAACTCGTGCGCCCCGTGGTCGAGCGCGACGGCCCGGTCCGCGGTACGCCCCGTCCCCACGACGTGCGCCCCGGCCTCCCGGGCGAGCTGCGCGACGACGGAGCCGACGCCGCCGGCCGCGCCGTGCACCAGGACGCTCTGCCCGGCCTCGAGGCGTCCGTGCTCGAAGAGGCCCTGCCAGGCCGTCAGGCCGGAGATCGGGAGGCTCGCGGCCGTGACGAAGTCGACGTCGGCGGGCAGCGGGGCGAGGTTGCGCGCCTCGACGGCGACGAGCTCGGCGAGCGTGCCGTCGCGGGTCCAGTCCGCGAGCCCGAACACGCGCTGGCCGACCGTGAGGCCGGTCGTGCCGTAGCCGAGGGCGGTGACGACCCCGGCGAGCTCGTGACCGGGGATGCTGGGGGTGCGGTCGTGCCCGGCGCGGTCGGTCCAGGTGCCGGGCCACGTCAGCTCTCCCGGGGTGAACCCGGACGCGTGGACGCGGACGACGACGTCGTTCTCCGAGGCGTGCGGCTCCGGCCGCTCGGTGAGCGTCATCCCGACGGTCCCGGCGTCGGGGTCGGTCACGGTGATGGCCTGCATGAAGGTCCTCCTGTTCGACGGTTCTCGTCACATGGACGACGCAGCCCCTCGCTCCGTCAGGTCTGCCGCCACAGGCGGAGCTTCTCCGGGTTCCACTGGACGAGGACCTCGTGCACCGTCCCCGCCCGGGCGACGAGCTCGACGACCCCGTTGGTCGCTCCGTCGCGGTCGAACGTGAGGACTGGATGGTCCCCGCCCCGGCCGACCACCAGCGTCGTCGGGTCCTGGCGCGCCAGCACGCCGATCACGAACCGCGCGACCTTGTCCGCTCCCCGCACGGGTCGCAGGGCGGCGCGGGCGAGGCCGCCGCCGTCGGACCGGAGCGTCACGTCGGGGTGCAGCAGCCGCACCAGCGCGCTGACGTCGCCCGTGACCGCGGCGTGCTGGAACGCCGCGGTGAGCGCGCGGCTCGGCACGCCGAGCGGACGGCCCTCGTCACGGACCCGGGCGCGCGCGGACGACGCGAGCTGCCGAACGGCTCCGGGCGAGCGGTCGAGCACGTCGGCGACGTCGGCGACCGGGAACGCGAAGACGTCGCGCAGCACGAAGGCGACCCGTTCCGACGGCGTCATCGACTCCATCACGGTCAGCAGCGCCATGCTCACGGAGTCGGACCGCACGGCGTGCTCCGCGGGATCGTCCTCCGGGGCCGGGCGGAGGCTGTAGCGCTCGTCCGGCACCGGCTCGGGCAGCCACGGGCCGACGTACAGGTCGTGCCGTCGGGACGCGCTCTTCAGGACGTCCAGGCACACCCGGCTGGTCGCCGTGGCGAACCACCCGGCCGGGCGGGCGACGGCCTCGCGCGCCGCGTCGTCGAGCCGGTACCAGCGGACGAACGCCTCCTGGACCGCGTCCTCGGCGTCCGCGACCGTCCCGAGCATCCGGAAGGCCAGCCCCACCAGGCGCCCGCGGTCCACGCCCGGGACCGGCGACTGCTGCGCCATGCCACCACCCGTCCTGAGCGTCGAGGCCTCGACCGGCGCGCCGACCGGCTCACCCGCCCGAACCTACTCCGTCCGGTGCGCGCGCCGTGGGCCGCGCAGCCGGGCCTGCCCGTCCGTCGCAGACCGGTCCGTCGTCCCAGGCCACGTGCGAGTTGCCGGGAGGGACTTGACACACGTCACACTTGGCGTTCGAATAGTGGAAGTAGTTTTCCGCCAAGCGGAACGATAGCTGACGAGGAGGTCCGCTATGAACGCGCGAGCCACGAGGGCCACGGACGGCGCCGAACGTCGTCCGGTACGCCCCGAGGACGAGCGGCTGCCCATCGGGTCGACGTTCGGGTACGGGTTCCAGCACGTGCTCACGATGTACGGCGGCATCATCGCCCCGCCGCTCATCGTGGGCGGCGCCGCCGGGCTGACCGGGGCCGAGATCGGGACGCTCGTCGCGGCGTCCCTCTTCATGGGCGGCCTCGCGACGATCCTGCAGACGCTCGGCATCCCCTTCTTCGGGTCGCAGCTCCCGCTCGTGCAGGGCGTGTCGTTCGCGGGCGTGTCGACCATGGTCGCGATCGTCAACGGCGGGGGAGGGATCCCGGGGGTGCTGGGCGCAGTGCTCGTCGCGTCGGCGGTCGGCCTGCTCATCACGCCGTTCTTCGCGCAGATCATCCGGTTCTTCCCCCCGGTCGTCACGGGCGTCGTCATCACGACGATCGGCCTGACGCTCATGCCCGTCGCGGCGAACTGGGCGATGGGCGGCAACGCCAGCGCGCCCGACTACGGCTCGGTGAGCAACATCGGCCTCGCCGCGCTGACGTTCGCGATCGTCATCCTGCTGTCCAAGGTCGGCAGCGGCACGATCTCGCGCCTGTCCATCCTCATCGCGATCGTCGTCGGCACCCTCATCGCCCTCGCGCTCGGCAAGGCGGACTTCTCCGGCGTCGGCGACGGCCCGGTCGCCGCGTTCCCGTCGTTCCTCGGCTTCGGCGCCCCGACGTTCGAGATCGCCGCGATCATCTCGATGCTCATCGTCATCCTCGTGACGCTCACCGAGACGACGGCGGACATCATCGCCGTGGGCGAGATCGTCGACACCAAGGTGGACCGCAAGCGCATCGCGAACGGTCTGCGCGCCGACATGGCGTCGTCCGTCGTCTCGCCGTTCTTCGGGTCGTTCACGCAGTCGGCGTTCGCGCAGAACGTCGGGCTCGTGGCCATCACGGGCGTGAAGTCGCGGTTCGTCGTGGCGGCGGGCGGTGCGATCCTCGTGGTCCTCGGCCTCCTGCCGGTCCTGGGGCGTGTCGTGGCCGCGGTGCCGACGCCGGTCCTCGGCGGCGCGGGCGTCGTGCTGTTCGGCTCCGTCGCCGCGTCGGGCATCCGCACGCTCGCGAAGGTCGACTACTCCCGGCCGATGAACCTCATCATCGTGGCGGCGTCGATCTCGTTCGGCATGATCCCCATCGCCAAGCCCGACTTCTACGACCAGTTCCCCACGTGGTTCGGCATCATCTTCCACTCGGGCATCAGCTCCGCCGCAGTCATGGCGATCCTGCTCAACCTGCTGTTCAACCACGTCAAGCTCGGCAACCCGCCCGACCCGTCCGTGTTCGCCGCGGGCGCGGAGCACGGTGCGAGCTCGGTGGACGAGGACGACCTCGACGACCTCGAGGACGACGGCGTCATCAACGGCTCGACGCGCCGCCCGGTCGCCGCCGACGCCGCACCCGCGGAGCACCCGGCGCCGAGCGACCCGCCGGTCGACGGGACGCCCGCCCCCGCGCCGGAGTCCGCCTCGACGGGGGGTGCGGCCGACGACGAGAGCACCGCGCCCCGGCACCACGCCGTCGCCCCGCTCCCGCGGACCGCGACCCCGTAGGCGCAGGCACAGCGTCGTGCCCGACGCCGCCCCGCACCCGAGCGACCCCCTCGCGCCGGGTGCGGGGCGCCGTCACGCCTGGGCCGTGTAGCGTCGTGGGTCGGCGTCGAGCACGACGCCGGCACCCCGACCGCAGGACCGCACCATGAGCACCCCCACGCCCGAGCCTCCGGCACCGACCGCGAGCCGGGCACCGGCCGAGAGCCCGACCTCCGACCACCTCGGCACCGGGCTGCGGACGCGGCACCTGACGATGATGGGGCTCGGCTCCGCGATCGGGGCGGGCCTGTTCCTCGGCTCGGGCGTCGGGATCGCGACCGCCGGTCCCGCCGTGCTCGTGTCGTACGCGATCGCGGGCGTCGTCGTCATCCTCGTCATGCGGATGCTCGCCGAGATGGCGAGCGCGCGGCCCGCGAGCGGGTCGTTCTCCGTCTACGCGGAGGAGGCGCTCGGCCCGTGGGCCGGGTTCCTGCTGGGCTGGCTCTACTGGTTCATGCTCGTCATGGTGCTCGGTGCGGAGATCACCGGTGCCGCGCGGATCGTCACCGGCTGGTACCCGGACGTGCCGCAGTGGGGCGTCGCGCTCGCCGTGGTCGTCGTGTTCGCGGTGATCAACTTGTGGGGCGTGCGGCAGTTCGGCGAGCTGGAGTTCTGGTTCGCGTTCGTCAAGGTCGCGGCGATCGTCGGCTTCCTCGTCGTCGGCGTCCTGCTCGTCCTCGGGCTGCTGCCGGGGACCGACCCCGTCGGCACGTCGAACCTCCTGGGTCACGGCGGCTTCGCGCCCGAGGGCTGGGGCGGGATCGCCGCGGGGCTGCTCGTCGTCGTCTTCGCGTTCGGCGGCATCGAGATCGTCACGATCGCGGCGGCGGAGGCGCGCGAGCCGCGCACCGCCGTCGCGCGCGCGACGCGCAGCATCGTGTGGCGGATCCTCGTGTTCTACCTGGGCTCGGTCGCGATCATGGTGCTCGTCCTGCCGTGGGACTCACCGCTGCTCGCGGAGAGCCCGTTCGTCGCGGTGCTCGACCTCGCCGGTCTCCAGGGCGCCGCGCGCGTCATGGAGGTGGTCGTGGTGATCGCGCTCCTGTCGGCCTTCAACGCGAACGTCTACGGCACGTCGCGCATGGCGTACTCGCTCGCCGGGCGCGGCGACGGGCCACGGGCCCTGCGGCGCGTGTCCGGCCGCGACGTGCCGTGGGTCTCGGTGCTCGTCTCGGTGTTCTTCGCGCTCGTGGCCGTCGGGCTCAACTGGCTCCTGCCCGAGGCGCTGCTCGGCATCCTGCTCAACGCGGTGGGGGCGGCGCTGCTGGTCGTGTGGGTGCTCGTGGCCGTGTCGCAGCTCCGGCTGCGCCGCCGGATCGAGGAGCAGGCACGCGCGTCGGGCGAGCCCATGACGCTGCGCATGTGGGGCTTCCCGTGGCTCACCTGGGCCGTGCTCGCGGGTCTCGCGGCGCTGGCCGTCCTCATGCTGACCGACGCCGCCGCGCGCGCCCAGCTCCTGTCCACCGTCGGCCTCGTGGTCGTCATCCTGGCCCTCTACGCGGTGACGCGCGGCGGCCGCGCGCGCCGCGTCGCGGGTGCGGGGGCGCGCGCGGACGCGTGAACCGGGGGTGACGCGAGGTGACCTGCGGGGACACCGGCGTCGAACACCGCGTGCACGGACGTGCGCCGACCACGGTGCACAATGAACGGATGACCTACCGCGTCCTGAGGCTCATCCTGTCGCTGCTCGCCTACGTGCTGCTGCGGCCACAGGTGACCGGACGCAACAACATCCCGCGCAACGGGGCGGTCATCCTCGCGAGCAACCACCTGTCGTTCATCGACTCGATCCTCATCCCGATCGTCGCGCCGCGGCACGTCACGTTCCTCGCCAAGGCCGAGTACTTCACCGGCCGCGGGCTCAAGGGCCGCCTGTCGCGCTGGTTCTTCACGACGATCGGCATGATCCCCGTCCAGCGCGACGACCCGCGCGCCGGGCAGCGCTCGCTCGAGGACGCGCTCGAGGTGCTCCAGCGCGGCGGCGCGTTCGGCATCTACCCCGAGGGCACGCGCTCGCGCGACGGCAAGCTGCACGCGGGCCGCACCGGCGTGGCGTGGCTGGCGCTCGCCGGGCACGCCCCGGTCGTCCCCGTCGCCGTGCGCGGCACGGACAAGGTCCAGCCCATCGGCAAGCGGATCCCACGCCTGCACCGCGTCCAGGTGCACTTCGGCAAGCCCATCGACCCGCAGCGCCAGATCACGGCGGGCACCAAGCCCGCGCAGGCGCGGCGCGAGCTCACGGACGAGGTCATGGCGTCGATCCACCGCATGAGCGGCCAGGACCTCGCGGCCTGACGCTCAGAGCGAGCTCAGCCCGAACGCCGTCGCGAAGCCCAGCACCGTGACGAGCCCGGTGACCGGGCCGCCGAACTCCGTCGCCTCCGGGATCATCGTGTCGACGAGCATGGTGAGGAGTGCCCCCGCGGCGAACGCCTGCGTGATCGCCACGACCGCGGGCGACGCGCCGTCGAGCGCGACGTAGCCGATCCCGGCCGCGAGCGCCGAGACCAGGGTCGTCGACCCCCACAGCACCCAGAGCCGCGAGGGCTTCGTGCCCGCCTTGAGCAGGCCCGACGTCGCGGACATCGCCTCGGGCAGGTTCGAGACGAACACGGCGGCGAGCATCGCGACGCTGACGCCGCCGCCCCCGATGAGGGTCGCGCCGAGCACGACGGACTCGGGGATGCCGTCGAGCACCGTGCCGAGCGCGATCGCGGCGCCGCCCGTCCCGCCCGCGGCCTGGACGGACTCCGCCTGCACGCCCGTGGACCGCTTGCGGCCCTCGCCGCCCATCCGGTCGATGATCCGGTCGCCGACGAAGAACGTCAGCGCGCCGCCCGCGAGGCCGGCGAGCAGCACGAGGCCGCTCGCGTGCGTGGACGCGTCCTCCACGAGGTCGTACGCGACCGCGCTGATGAGCACGCCCGACCCGAACGCCATGATGAGCCCGACGAGCCGCTGGCCCGGCGGCCGCCAGAAGACCAGCGCCGCGCCGAGGAGCAGCGACGACGCCCCCACGAGGCCCCACCAGAAGCCGATCATGGGCCCATTGGACCAGCGGCCGGCCGGGACCGCGCGGGGACGGGCGGTCGGCTCGCGCGGCTCCCCCGGCCGGGGGAGGCGCGCCCTGCCCGGTCCCGCGAGACTGGGGCCATGACGCCCGACGACGCCCGCCCGACCCGTGCGGCGACCGCGCCGGGCCGGGGCGGGTGGGGACGGGTCGTCGCACCGCTGCGCAGCGCGGGCACGGTCCGGGCCGGGGTCTACCTCGTGGTCGGGGGCGTGGTCGCCGGCGCGTACGTGACGCTGGTCGCCGGGTTCGTGCAGATGTTCGCCTCGCTGGAGACGCCGCGCGTCGCGACCCTCGTCCTCGCGCTCGTCTCCGCGGTCCTCGTGAGCACGCCGCCGTTCCTCGCGCCCGTCCGTGCGCTCGAGATCGCGGCCGTGCGGACGTTCCTCGACGTCGACGTGCCCGTCCCCGGGGCGTCCCCGCCCGGCGCGGCGACACGCTGGCGCGCCGCCGCCTGGTACGGGCTGCACCTCGCGCTCGGCGCCACGGTGCTCGTGGTGGTGCTGTTCCTCGTCCCGGTCGCGACGCAGCTCGTCCTCTCGGCGACGGGCGTCGAGCCGGTGCTCCTCACCGACTGGCGGCCGTGGGAGGCGCTGCCCGCGTGGACGTGGCTGGTCACCGCGGTGCTCGCGCTCCTGGCCGTCCCGTACGCCGTCGCGCTCGCGCGCGCGGTGCTGCGCCAGGCGGCCCTCCCGTTGCTCGGGCCCGACCAGACGGAGCGCATCGCGGAGCTCGAGGCCGCAGCGGACCGCTCCGCCGAGCGCGGTCGGCTCGCGCGCGAGCTCCACGACTCGGTGGGCCACGCCCTGACCGTCACGACCCTCCAGGCCGCCGCGGCCGCCCGCCTCCTCGACGCCGACCACGCCGCCGCACGTGCCGCGCTCGCCGCGATCGAGGAGACGGGCCGCACCGCCATGGCGGACCTCGACCACGTCCTCGGGCTGCTCCGCGCGGAGGCGTCGCCGGCCGGGGCGGGCGGACCGCGCGCGCCCGTGCGCAGCCCGGCGCGCACGCTCGCCGACCTCGACGCCCTGCTCGACGACGCACGCCGGACGGGAGTCGACGTGCGCCTCGCTCGGAACGACGTCTCGCTGCCGGACGTGCCGCGCGCGGTGTCGCAGGAGGCGTACCGCGTCGTCCAGGAGGCGATCACGAACGCGCTCCGCCACGCCCCGGGCGGACCGGTCGCCGTCGCTGTCGGGCGGGGACCGGGCGGCGCGCTCGCCGTCGAGGTGCGCAACCGGCTCGGGCCGGGCACGCGCCGTCGGGCACCTGACGGTCCCGCCCGTGAGGGCCGCGGACTCGCGGGCATGCGGGAGCGGGCCCGCCTGCTGCGCGGAGAGGTGTCGGCGGGTCCCGTGCCCGACGGCGGCGCGTGGGTCGTGCGCGCGACGTTCCCGCTGGCAGGATCGGGCGGATGACGGACGAGACGACGCGCGTGGTGCTCGTGGACGACGAGCCGCTCGTCCGCGCGGGGCTGCGCGTCATCCTCGGCGCGGAGCCTGACCTCGAGGTCGTCGGCGAGGCGGGGGACGGGGCGGAGGTGCCGGGGGTCGTCGCGCGGGCGCGCCCCGACGTCGTGCTCATGGACGTGCGCATGCCGCGCGTCGACGGCATCGCGGCGACGCGTGCCCTCGTCGCGCGCGACGACGCGCCGCGCGTGCTGGTCCTCACGACGTTCGAGAACGACGACCACGTGCTCGACGCGCTGCGGGCGGGCGCGCACGGGTTCCTGCTCAAGCGTGCGCGGCCCGAGGAGGTCGCGCAGGCCGTGCGGGTCGTGGCGCGCGGCGAGTCGCTCCTGTTCCCGGACGCGGTGCGACGGCTCGCGACGGCGCGACCGCCCGCGGGCGACGAGCTGCGCGCCGCGCACCTCACGGAGCGCGAGGGCGAGGTGCTGCGCCTCGTCGCACGGGGGCTCTCGAACGCGGAGATCGCGGGCGAGCTCTACCTCGGTGTCGAGACGGTGCGCACGCACGTGGGCAACGTGCTCGCCAAGCTCGGCGTGCGCGACCGCACGCAGGCCGTCGTGCGCGCCTACGAGTCGGGTTTCGTGCGGGCTGGGTGACGGCCGGGCTGCCGCGCAGCGCTGCGGGTGCCTCGGCCCGGTGCGACGATCGCGCCATGGACCTCTCCGTGCTCACCCGCCCCGCACCGCCCGTCCCGCCCGTCGCGACGCTCGCCCGCGTCGCCCTCGGGCTCGCCCTGGTGGGTGCGGGCGTCAGTCACCTCACGGTCGCGCGGGAGGAGTTCCAGGCCCAGGTGCCGTCCTGGTTCCCTGTCGACGAGGACGTGACGGTCCTCGCCTCCGGCGCCGTCGAGATCGCGCTGGGCGGCTCGCTCGTCGTGCTGTCCCGCCGGCGGGTCGCGGTGGGCCTGGTCGCCGCAGCGTTCTTCGTCGTGATCTTCCCGGGCAACGTCGGCCAGTGGCTCGAGGGCAAGGACGGGTTCGGCCTGGACACCGACGCCAAGCGGTTCGTCCGCCTGTTCTTCCAGCCGGTCCTCGTGGCGTGGGCGCTGTGGTCCACGGGCGCGCTGCGGGCACTGCGTCGCGGGCCCGCGCGCGACTGATCCCCCGCGCGGGGGAGCGGCGTCGTCGCCACGGGGGATCCGGCACGCGACGGCGGACGCGAGGGTCGAGTCATGAGCACACGAACCCCGTCCCCGTCCTCTGCTGCACCTTCCGGCCCGCGCACGGTCGCCGTCGGGTCCCTCGCCGGAGCGCCACCTGGTCCCGGGGCGCATGCCGCCCGTGGCCGGTGGATCGCCCCGACCGCCGCGGCGTGGTGGGCGGTCGGGGGAGTCGCGGCCCTCGTCGTCACCCTGACGGGCGGCACCCTCGCGGTGGGCGACGCGAACGACCTGTCGTTCGGCGCCCTGAGCGGGGTCGCGGGGGCGACGCTCACGCCCTGGGTCGCGGTCCTCGCCCTCGTCGGCGCGGCGACCGCGCTCCGGGCGTGGCTCGGCGGTCGGCACGGACCCGTCGCCCGGGCCGACCGCGCGCTGACCGTCGCGGCGACCGCCCTCGTCGCGGCCGGGGTCCTCGCCCTCACCGACGCGTCGATCCTGGCGCGGCTCGGGTATCTGCCGGTCACGCTCGTCATGGCGCCGTTCGACCCCGTGATCCGGGCGGCGTTCGAGGACTTCCTCGGCGCCGGCCCGCTCACGCAGCTCGCGCTCCTGGCCGGTGGCGCCCTGCTCGTCGCCTCGACGTGGCGGTTCGTGCGCCGCGGGGTCGGCGCGTGCGCGTCGTGCGGGCGGCGGCACGACGGCCGCGACCCCGCCTGGACGACACCCGCCGCCGCGGCGCGCTGGGGCCGGACGGCCGCGCTCGTCGCCGCCGCGATCCCGACGTTCTACGCGGTGACGCGCATCGCGTGGGTCCTCGGCATCCCGCTCGGCTTCTCGGCGGAGAACGTCGCCGACCTCGCGGGGAAGGACGGTCTGGTCGCGGCGCTCGGGCTGGGCGGCTTCGCGCTCGTGGGCGCCGTGCTCACCCTGGGCCTGTTCCAGCGCTGGGGCGAGGTCTTCCCCCGGTGGATGGTCGGGCTCGCGGGTCGCAGGGTCCCCGTCGGGCTGGCGGTCGTCCCCGCGACGATCGTGGCGGTCGCGGTGCTCCCCGCGGGGCTCTCGCTCATCGTCATCGGGCTCGGCGAGAGCCGCCTGGCGCTCACCGCGGACTCGTGGGGCGCCGTCGGACCGACGTTCCTGTGGCCGGTGTGGTCCCTCGCCCTGGGCGCGGCGACCTACGCCTACTGGCTCCGCCGCCGCGGCACGTGCCGCGCGTGCGGCCGCGGGTGATGGCCGAGCACGCCACCGCGCGCGGTCGAGCACGACAAGAGGGTCGCTGTCCGACGGATGACGACCCTCGTGTCGTGCTCGGCGGGGTCACTGGGGCTCGACCGGGCCGTCCTGGCCGGCGACGAGATCGCCGCAGCTGGTCTCCTGCGCGGTCGTGACCACCGGGTCGTCCGCGCCGGCGTCCTGCGCGACCGTCTCCTCCTCGCCGTTCGTCGCCGTCTGCGCGCCCGCGTCCAGGTCGACGAAGGTGCGCGACACGGTGAAGGACGTGCCGTCGTCGGACACGGCGTTCAGGCCCGCGAGGTGCAGCTCCCCGTCGACCTCGGTGCAGCCGACGCCCGTGCCGAACCCGGTGAAGCCCTTGTCGAACGTGTACTGCTCGCCCTGGGCGTTCTGCGTCGGCGTGACGGCGCAGTCGGCGGCGGAGAACAGCAGGACCTCGCGCCCGGTGTCGACGAGCGCGATCGGCGCGGTGGCGTCGCCCGCGGCGACGAGCTGGACGATCGCGCTCGCCGCGACCGGGCTCGCGGACTCGATCGGCGCGGAGAACGTCGCGCCCGACGCGGTCGTGATCCCGAACGCGCGGTCCGCGCCGCCGGTCAGCCACGCGGTGTCCGGGCGGCCGTCGCCGTCCACGTCGACGATCTCGTGCGTGCCCGCCCCCGCGGGGACGCCGTCGCCCGCCGCGGGGCACCCCTCGGCGGCGGGCGTCGACGTGTCGTCGGTGGGCGTGCCCGTGTCCGTCGGCGACGGGTTCGGGGACTCCGTCGCCGTCGGGGTCTCCGCCGCGGGCGCGTCGTCCGCCGGGCGGTTGACGAGCCACACGACCAGGGCGATCACCAGCACCGCGACGATCGTGAGCACGATCCACGGCCAGGTGCGCCGCGGCTGCTCGGGCTCAGGGTCGGGCGTGGGGAAGGGCAGCTCCGGCGTCGTCATTCCCTCAGGCAATCACCCGCGACGACGTGCGGCATCCCGGCGCGCCGGGCAGGTCACGAGGTGGCGTCACCCGTCCAGCGGGACCAGTCGACCGCGTCGTCCGCCTCGCACTGCCACGTCAGATCGTCCTCGTCGTCCCGGCTGAGACCGCGCGCCGCGTCGAGCGCGCGGCGTTCCTCCGGGCAGGCAGCCGCGACGAAGTGACCCTGGCTCGCCCACAGGTCGTTCGCCGCGTACGCGTCGGCGAAGGCCTGCACGGCGACGTCGTCCGCGGACGGCTCGCTGCTGCGTGTCGGGGCCGTTCGGGAGCCCTCCGCCGCGTCCCAGACCGTCGCGCACGCGGCGGGGTCGGGGTCGGTGTCGCAGCCGCCGTACCCCACGTTCCTGCCGAAGGCGTCATGCAGGAAGACCCCGCGGACGGCGGGAACGGCGAGGTCGGTCGGCGCGTCCGCGACCCGCATCGCGAAGACGCCGCTCCACGACCCGGCGTCGAGCGGCGACACGGGGAGGTCGAGGGTGGCGCGGGCCTCACCCTCCGGGCCGCGCAGGGTCTCGCGGGCCACGACGGTCACGCCCTCCGGGTCCTCGGCCAGGTCCTGGTCGAGCACGAGCCCGACGGCGAGCTGGTCGTCACCGCCCGGACCGGTCACGAGGGCGAGGTCTCCGCGGGACGTGGCCACGGGGCCGTCGGGCAGTCCCGCACCGGCCAGCAGCGTCTCGAGGGCGGCGTCGTCGCCCGCCCAGACCTGGAGCGGGTGGTCGACGGCGTCCGCCTCGACGGTGAGGAGGAACCGCGTCCCGGGCTCCCAGGTGGGCAGTCCGAGGTCGACGACGATCCCGCCCCCGGCGCGGTCGTGGACGCGCGGGTCGACGACGGCCGTCACGCCCGGGGCGATCTCGACCACCCCCGCCGCGCCGGTGCTGCCCGCCGCCGTCGCCGGGGGTGCCGTGTCGACTCCTGAACGGGGCGACAGCGGACCCGCGAGCAGCCCGGCCGCGGCGGCGCATCCCGCGGTCGCGGAGAGCGCCGCCGTCCGGCGACGGCGCTGGGCACGCCGCGAGGACGCCAGGACGCGGTGGGCGTCGAGCGTCGAGCGCAGGCCGTCGGGCGCGACAGCGGTGCGCAGGGCAGCGGCGAACGCCGCGTCGTCGTGGTCGGTCACGATCGGTCTCCTTCGGTGGACGTGGTCGACGAGCCGGTGCGGAGGCTCGTTCCGGCGGGAGCGTCGGCGGGAGCGTCGGCGGGGGCGTCGGCGGGGGCTTCGGCGGTGTCGGCGAGAGCGGCGCGCAGCCGGGCGAGCGCGCGGGACGCGGTGGACTTCACGGTCCCGACGGGGATGCCGAGCTCGCGCGACACCTCCGCCTCGGAGAGGTCGAGCAGGTGCCGCAGCACGACGACGCGGCGCTGCCGCAGCGGGAGCGTGAGGAGCGCCCGCACGACGGCGTCGCGGTCGTGGACCTGGCCGGTCGCGTCGGGCGCGTGCCGGCGTGCGTCGTGGTCGAGGCCCGTGAGCACCTCGCGGCGCGTGCGCCGCCACGCGTCGACGCGCAGGTTGGCGAGGATCGTGCGGGCGTACGCGAGCGGGTCGCCCTGCCGCGCGCGTCGCCACGAGCGCCACGTGCGCTCGAACGTCTGCTGCGTGAGCTCCTCCGCGCGGTGGTGGTCGCCGGAGAGGAAGTACGCGAGCCGGTGGAGCGGGTCCTTCGCGGTCTCGACGAACGCCACGAACTCCTCCGCGTGGCCCGCGTCGGTGACCACGTGCAGGTCACGGTCGGCCCAGCCGCCCGGCGACGGTGGGTCGTCTGCTGTCATGAAGGTGGACTCCGTCGAGATCGTCACGCCCCCAGCACGCACCGGGAGCCCGGAAGGTTCCACCCGTGACCGAGCCGGTCGCGGACCCGTGCGGTCGGACGTGGAGCGGCCGGGTCGGCGCGGCGGACCCGGCCGGCGCCTGCGGGAGCCTACCGGCGCAGGACCCTCGCGAGGGCGCGGGTGAGCGCGTCGCCGTCGGGGCCGTGCGCCGTCGGGACGCCGCGCACCTCGCCGGGCAGGCTGCCGGGCGACGGCAGCGGCGAGCCGTGGGCGAGGACCTGCTGCGCGGGCGTCAGCTCGCGGATCGCGACGGCGGCGACGTGGTCGGGGTGCCGGCGCGCGGCGCGCGCGTAGATGTCGGGGTCGTGCTGTCCGTCGTCGCCCACGAGCAGCCAGTCGACGTCGGGCAGCTCGCGGAAGAGGCGGTCGAGCGAGGTGTCCTTGTGCTCCGGGCCGCTGCGGAACCAGCCGGTGTTCGTCGGGCCCCAGTCGGTGAGCAGGAGCGGGCCGGGCGGGAAGCCGTGCCGCTGGAGGAACCGGCGCAGGTTCGCGGCGGTGTTCCACGCGCCCGTCGACAGGTAGACGAACGGGGTGCCCGGCCGCGACGTCGCGATCCCGCGGTAGAGGGCGGCCATCCCCGGCACCGGGACGCGCGCGCTCGAGTGCCGCACGAACGTGTTCCAGGCCGCGATGAGCGGGCGGGGGACCGCGGTCACCATGGCGGTGTCGTCGATGTCGGACACGACGCCGAGCCGCCGCCCGTCGGCCACGACGAGCACGCGGCCCGTCGCGACCGCGCCCGACGACGGGCGGAACGTCACGTCGTGCCATCCCGGGGCGAGCGCGACGTCGATCGTCGCGTCGAGGTAGCCGCTGCGGTCGGAGACGAGGTCGACGGTCGCGTCGCCCACGTGCACGCGGACCTCCTCGCGCGGGGCGGGGGCGGTGAAGAAGTATCGCCAGCCGCGCCGGTCGGCGGACTCGCGCTCGTGCAGCGCGGGGTCGAACGCGGGGCTCGCGAGGAGCACGCGCGCGAGCACGCGCACGCGCCGCGGGGTGCCGTACCCCGCGAACGGCTCGACGCGAGGGCGCCACCCGCGTGCCTTCTGGAAGCGGGAGACGACGGCGCGCCACCGGTCCTCGAGCCGGGCCGCCCGGTGGGGTCGCTGGGTCACGGCGTGCTCGGTCGGGGTCGAGGTCATGGGCGCGCGGCGGTCTCCGGTCGACGTCGGGGGGCTGGTGCCCACTGTGTCACAACCCGGCCACCTCGCACCGGCGGGACGCGGCCGCGTCCCGCGCGTCGGGCACCGATGAGTTCTGGACCCTGCGGCGGTCCACCCCGCGTCCGACGAGCCTCGACAGGAGCACCCCCATGACCGAGACGCCTGCCCCGACCGTCGACCACGGCGACCTGCTCGCCGCCTACAGCACGCCGGAGGCGCCACGGGTGCCGTGGCCCGCCGTCCGGGAGGCGCTCGAGCGCGCGGGGGTGTCGTGGGTGTCGACGGTCCGGCCGGACGGGCGGCCCCACGTCACGCCGCTCCTCACCGTGACGGCCGACGGAGCGTTGTTCTTCTGCACGGGCCCGGACGAGCGCAAGGCCCGCAACCTCGCGACGAACCCGCACGTCGTCCTCACGACCGGGGCCAACCGGTTCGAGGAGGGCATGGACGTCGTGGTGGAGGGCGACGCGGTGCGCGTCACCGACGACGCGATGCTGCACCGCCTCGCGGAGCGGTGGCGCTGCAAGTACGACTGGCACTTCGAGGTCCGCGACGGCGCGTTCTGGGACACCGCGGACGGCGGCGGGGAGGCGTACGTGTTCGCCGTGCGCCCGGACGTCGTCTTCGCGTACGCGCGCGGCGCCGAGCACACGGCGATGCGGTGGCGGTTCGCCGCGGACGGGACCTCGACCGGCCTGGGCGCGGCGCGCGCGCCGCAGCCCGCCCCGTGAGGCGGGCTGCGGCGTCGAGCGGGGTGCGGACGGACGTCAGTTGCGCGTGATGGTGAAGGTCGACGTCGTGTTCTCGATGTCCCGGAAGTTGCCCGAGAACGTGAGGTTGGTGAACGTCGCCGTGCCGACGGCCGGGCCCTGGCCCGACTCCGGCATCGGGTTGGCCCAGATGCCGTAGCCCGACTTGGCGTCGTACTGGTCGCCGCTCTTCTTGGCCCCCGTGATGGTGACGTTGGTGAAGGTCGGGTTCTGGAAGGTGTTCTGCGGCTGGCCGCCGACGTAGTTCGTCTGGAACATGATCCCGGAGTACGTCGGGTCGATGACGTCGAGGTTGTTCACCTGGATGTTCCCGAACGCCTTGGACGCCGAGAACATCCACACGGCCCCGAACACCTGGTCGCCCCAGAAGTGCCCGCCCGAGCGGACGACGGTGAGCCCGTCGAACACCGTCGGTGCCGGGCCGAAGCCCTCCATCGGGTACCCGAAGTCGAGCGAGCTGATCGTGACGCCCGAGTAGACGAGCGTGTCCGCGATGTAGATGTTGCGGAACGTGTTGTCCTGGCCGCCGTAGACAGCGAGGCCCGCCGCGCGCCACGTGTTGGTCGACGTGAGGTTCTCGAACACGTTGCCGCGCTGCCCGCTGCCCCCGTTGTCGGTGGCCGCGAAGAGCGCGAACGAGTCGTCACCGGTGCCGCGCGCCTGGTTGTTGTGCACATGGTTGTTCGCGCTGCCGTTGGTCATGTTGATCGCGTCCGCGAACGTGTTCCGGATGCGCGAGTTCGTGACCTCGGAGTCGTCCATGTTCGACGCCCAGAACATGCAGATCATGTGCTCGACCCAGATGTTGTCGATCGTCATGTTCTTCACGTTGGCGAAGTCGAAGACCTTGCCCGGGCCGTCGATGCGCGACGTGTAGTTGCCGAAGTACGCGAAGTCGCGGAACGTCGAGCCGTTCGCGCTCGCCTCGGCGCGGAAGCCGACGTCGGTGTTCTCCTGGCCCTGCGGCGCGAAGAACCGCGTGAACCACGGCCCGGCGCCGACGACGTCGACCCCCTTGCCGTAGACCTGGAACTTGCTCGACGTCTGGTAGTCGCCGGCGGGCAGGTAGACGCCCTTGAGCGTGCCGGTCGCGTCCATGCGGACCCTGTCGAGCGCGGCCTGGACGTCCTGGTGCGTGAAGCCCGCGGGCTGCGTGTACTGCGCGGGGTTCGGGTTCGCCCGCGGCGTCGCGAGCTCGAGGTCGACGAAGTCGATCGCGTACTGCGACGTGTTCTGCGCGGTCTTCTGCAGGCGGATCTTCGAGCCCGCCGGGACGGTCGTCCCGAGCAGCGTGCTCGACTCGTCGTAGACGTGGCGCGGCGCGCCCTGGCCCGGCTGGTTGCCCGGGTTGGTCTCGTTGCCGTAGAGCCACGCGTAGCGGGACGTGAGGTCGATGTTCTTGAGGAACTGGCCGTCGACGTAGATCGCGAGGGTCGCGTTCGTGCCGCCGCCACCCGCCGAGTCGGGGATGGAGAAGCGGGTCAGCAGCGTGTTCGTCGGGGCCTTGGTGGTCCACTCGACGTACGCGCCGGTCTGGTTGAGCGTCACCGCGCGTCGGCCCGACGCCTCGCCCGCGAGGTCGCCGACGACGCGGTTGGGCGCCAGCACGGTCGCGCCGCCGCCCGTGACGCCGTCCTCCGCCTCGTACGTGTCGAACGGCAGGTTGGCGCCGCGTCCGACGAACAGGGGGCGCGTCGCGGTGTTGTTGGCCTGCTTCGCCGAGACCTCGGTGGAGTCCGGCGCGGCGACGACCTTCACGTCGTAGTTGCCGTTCGCGGCGGTCCACGTGCCGAGGTTGACGCTCGCGCTGCTCGCGCCCGCGGCGATCGCGCCGCTCGCGGAGCCGGTGAGGGTGCGCACGACGGCGCCCGTCGCCTTGTTCGTCACGGTGACGGTGAGGCCGTGCGCAGACGTGGAGGTCGCGACGTTGCCCTGGTTCGCGATCGTCGCGGAGAACGTCACCGTGCTGCCCGCGGCGGGGTTGCTCGGCGACCACGTCAGGGTCGGGACGAGGTCCGAGCTCGGGACGGCGGTGACGACGAGCGGGGTCGGGTTCGCGTACCCGTTGTTGCCCTCGTTCTGCTCGGCCACCGTGCCGCCCGCGTCGGCGACCGCGCCGATCGTGTAGCTCGCGGCGGGGCGGGCGCCGACGTCGGCCGTGACGGTTGCCTGAGCGCCGGCCGCGAGCGCGCCGACCGGCTTCGTCGCGACCGTCTGGCCGTTCAGCGTGAACGCGACGTCGGTCGCGGCGGACGACTGCGTGCCGATGTTCTTCACGACGGCCGACAGCGTGATCGCCTGCGACTCCAGCGGCGACGCGGGGGTCGCGGTGACGCTCGTGACGACGAGGTCCGGGTTGGGTGCGGCGGTGCCGAACACCTGGAGCTCGGCGACCTGGCCGTTGCCGGAGCCGGTGTTCCCCGTGAACCGCAGGCGCACGTCCTTGGCCGTGCCGGTCACGGGGACCGTCACGGTGTTCCCCGTGCTCGGCGCGAACGCGTAGCCCGCCGACGGCTTGAGCGTCTGCCACGTGCCGGTCGCCGTCGCGCGGCCCTGGACCTCGAAGGTCTGGGTGCGCGGGCCCCACGCGGACGCCGGCGGGAGCTTGACGACGACGTTCGTGAGCTGGGCCGCGGCGTCGAGCGAGACCGTGAGCGTGCTGGGGTACTGGCCGCCCGCGCCCTCCCAGTAGGTCGAGGTGCTGTCGTCGTTCGCGTTCTTCGCCACGAACTGCCACTCCGTCGACGACCCCTCGATCGGCTTGTTCAGCGCGAGGTTGGTGCCGGTCGGCGGCTCCGGCTCGCCGGGGCCTCCGGGGTCGGTGCTGCCGGCCGTGCCGCGCACCTCGAGCTCGGAGAGCTGACCCGCGGGCCAGCCCGTGTTCGCGGTGATCTGCACGCGCACGTAGCGGGCGGACGTGTCCGGTACGTCGACCGTCACGGTGTTCCCCGACGCGGGGTTGAACGCGTACGCCTGTGACGCCTTGATCGTGGAGAAGCTCGAGCCGTCGGTGCTCGACTGCACGCTGAGGGTCTGGCTGCGCGTCTCCCAGCCCGTGGGGAGCTTGAGCACGAGGTCCTCGACCGTGGCGGCCGCGCCGAGGTCGACCTGCGCCCACTGCGGGAACGTGTTGTTGGTCGACTCCCAGTAGGTGCCCTGGTTGCCGTCGGTGAGGTTGCCGGACAGGTACGGCGAGTTGTTGCTGCTCGCCGCCGTCGACTTCCCGGCGGACAGCACCGTGGGCGCCGCCGTCGCGGTGGTCGTCATGCCGAGCGGGACGAGCAGGGCCGCCGCCCCCGCCGTCGCGGCGAGGAGGCGGAGCCGGCGCTGCGGCGCGCCGGCGGCTGTGCGGTTCGACGTGCTGGGTCGATGTCTCATCGATGTCCTCGATCTCCCGTCGTCGTCGACGGGCGTCAGGCCGCGCCGAGCGCGACCCCGCACCGGACCGGACGCCCGGGTCGGAGGACGGGCCACGGCGCACGTCCGGCCGTGGCCGGGTGGCTCGGGTCAGTACCTTCGAGAATTGCGGACCCGCTGTGCCGCACCGCACAACGGAGTGTTGATTTCTTGCATCAACACGCAAGAACGCTACTGCCGGGTGAAGGAGGCGTCAAGAGATGTCGCAAGCACCCGATGTGCCACGTTCGTCGAGGTAGATCCCTGGTCCCGCGAGGTAGAGCCGTGGTTCTTGTGCCCGACGGCGCGTGGTCGCCCCGGGTGGTCGGGGTGGGTGGCGGTGCCGCGAGGGGCGGGCTCGGGGCCGGTAGGGTCCGCGCATGGGAATCGGGCCGATCTACCCGCTGCTGATCCTGCTCTACGTCGCCGTGATCGCGACCGTCGCCGTCCTGGTGATCTGGGCGTTGATCCTCACGATCCGGCTGCTGCGCAGCGTGCTCTCGGAGCGCGACGCCCGAGCCCGCGCGGGCTGGCCGCCGCCTCCGTCGGCGTAGTCGCTCGGTTCGCCCTCAGTCCGCGGCGGGGCCGAAGCGCTCGGTCTTGACCCGCGCCGGGTCGTGGCCGAGCGAGACGAGCTGCCGCGCGACGGCCTCGACGAAACCGGTTGGCCCGCACACGAAGCACGCGGGCTCGATCTCGGCCGGCCAGCCCCACGCGGCAAGGTCGCGGCGCTCGAGGCGCCCGGGGCCGCGCATCGACCCGAGCGGCGTCGAGCGCGTGAAGACGACCTGGACGTCGAGGCCGTCGTGCGCGGCGGCGAGCCGGTCGAGGTCGTCGACGTACAGCCGGTCCTCCGGGCGGCGCACCGAGTACACGAGCCGGAACGGCGTGCGGTCGCCGGCGTCGCGGCGGGTCCGCAGCATCGCCATGAGCGGCACGAGGCCCGACCCGCCGGCCGCGAGCAGGACCGGCGTCCCGGCGTCGCGCTCCGGTGACCAGACGAACCAGCCGCCGACCGGCCCGCGCAGCTCGATCGCGTCCCCCACCGCGAAGGCGTCGGTGAGATACGTCGAGACCTCCCCGCCCGGGACGCGCTGCACGGTGACCTCGACGCGCGCGGGAGAGGCGCCGTCGGGCACGCCGTTCGTCGCGACGGCGGGCGACCCGTCCGCGGCGTCGCCGTCGCGCACGGGGGCGCGGGTCGCCGCGCTGCCGATCGAGTAGCTGCGCTCGGCGGTGTAGCCGTCGGGGGCGGTGAGCCGCAGGTCGACGTGCTGCCCGGCCAGGTGCCCGGGCCAGGCGGGGACCTCGAGGACGAGCGTCCGCGCGGACGGGCTCTCCTCCCACGCGTCGACGAGCGTCGCGACCTGCCAGCGTGACGGCGTCGCGTACCGGGCGCCGAGGCGGACGGGCGCCTCAGTCATCTCGAGGCTCAATCACCCTGGTACCTCTGCTCGCGCCACGGGTCGCCGAGGTCGTGGTAGCCGAGACGCTCCCAGAAGCCCTGCCGGTCCATGGGCATGAGCGTGATGCTGTTGACCCACTTGGCCGACTTCCAGAAGTACAGGTGCGGCACGAGCAGCCGTGCCGGGCCGCCGTGCACGGGGTGCAGCGGCGCGCCGTCGAACGTGTGCACGACCCACGCCTTGCCGCCCAGGAGCTCCGCGACCGGGAGGTTCGTCGTGTAGCCGCCGTAGCAGCCGATCATCGCGAAGTCGGCGGTCGACTCGACGTCGGCGAGGAGCGTGTCGAGCGAGACGCCGCGCCACGACGTCCCGAACTTGGACCAGCGGGTCACGCAGTGGATGTCGACGGTCGGCTCGTCCTGGGGGAGCGCCATGAGGTCCGCCCACGACCACGCGTGGGTCGCGCCGGTCTCGGTGGTGACGTCGAGCCGCCAGGTCGCGGTGTCGACGCGCGGTGTGGGCCCCGCCGAGAGCACCGGGAACCCGGTCTCGACGTACTGGCCCGGCGGGAGCGCCACGCCCTGCGGACGTGGCCGGCCGTGGAAGCCGGGGGTAAGCGTGCTCATGGCACACGGTAGGCGCGGTCCCCGACGGCGCGCCAGGGCTCAGGCGTTCGCGTCGCCGGTCGGCGGTGCCGCGACGAGGCGCACGACGGCGTCGCGCAGCCAGGCGCGGTACCGCTCGTCGGACCAGCCCGCCCCCTCGACGAAGTGGCCCCAGCCCTCGGGCGCGAGCAGGTAGGAGAGGGCCTCGGCCGCCTCCTCCCGGGAGGAGTGCGGGCGGAACCCGTGCGCCACGAGCACGTCGACGCTCGCGCGCAGGTCGGCGCGGCGGCGTCCGAGGAGCGCGTCGAGCTCCGCGGCGACGGCCTCGTCGGAGCGTGCCGCCGACGTGAAGGCGGACCACAGGCCGGCGACGCGAGCGTTCGCCGCCGCGACGAGTGCGACGAGCCCGTCGAGGAACTCCTCGGGGTCGGCGGTGCCGGCGACGGAGCGGCCCTCGGGCCGTTCGCCGAGCGACTCCCGCCCCTCGGACCCGGCGAACGTGAGCTCGAACGCGGCGAGGAGCAGCGCGCGCTTGGGCCCGTGCGCCTTGACCGTCTCCAGCGACACGCCCGCGCGCTCGGCGACGCGCGCGAGGGTCGTGCGCTCGTAGCCGCGCTCGGCGAGCTCCTGCGCGGCGGCGCGCACGACCCGCTCGCGCGTGCGCGCGGCCTGCTCGGCGCGGAGGTCGGACGTGTAGGCGCGCGGGACCACTATTGACTACCCCTCGAAGGTGATGAATACTCCTGACGGTTGATCGATCTTCTCACACGCCGGCTCCCCACCGGCGCCCCCGCGCAGACGGCCCGGTCCTGCGCCTTCCCGTCTTCACGGCGCGACCGCGCCGCCACGAGAGAGGCACCACCGATGGCCGACGTCCTGCTCTGCTCCACCCCCGTGCACGCCCACGTCACCCCGCTGCTCGCCGTCACCCGCGCGCTCGTCGCCCGCGGGCACGACGTCCGGTTCCTGACGGGGTCCCGGTTCGCCGCGGCCGTCGAGGCAGCGGGCGCAACGTTCCTCCCGCTCCCTGCGGAGGCGGACTTCGACGACCGGGACCTCGCGGCGGCGTTCCCGGGTCGTGCGGGGCGCACGGGTCTCGACGCGATCCGGCACGACATGCTGGAGATCTTCGTCGGCCCTGGCATCGCGCAGCACCGGGCGATGGTCGACGCTCTCGCGTCGCGCCCGGCCGACGTCGTGCTCGTCGAGCCGCTGTTCCTCGGCGCGATGCCGCTCGTCGCGTCGCCCGCCGACGGTCGGCCGCCCGTCCTCGCGCTCGGCATCTTCCCGCTCGGGCTCAGGAGCGACCGGACCGCGCCGTTCGGCCTCGGGGTCCTGCCCGCGCGCGGACCGCTCGGTGTGGCGCGCAACAGGGTGCTGCACCGGTTCGTCGAGCAGGTCGCGTTCGCCGCCCCGCAGCGCGCCGCGCAGGACATGGTCCGCGCCGCGGGCGGGGAGCCGAGCGGCACCTTCTTCCTCGGGTGGCCGGCCGACGCGGAGGCCGTCGTGCAGCTCACCGTCCGCGAGCTCGAGTACCCGCGGCCCGACGTCGCGACCCCGGTCCGGTTCGTCGGCCCCCCGCGCCCGGCGCCGGGCAGCGTCGACCTCCCGGGGTGGTGGGGCGACCTCGACACCCGCCGACCGGTCGTCCACGTCACCCAGGGGACCGTCGCGAACGAGGACCCGACCCAGCTCCTCGTCCCCACGCTGCGCGCGCTCGCCGACGAGGACGTGCTCGTGGTCGCCGCGACGGGCGGCCGTCCGGTCGGTTCGCTCGGGTCGCTCCCGGCGAACGTGCGCGCGGCCGAGTACCTCCCGTACGACGCGCTGCTGCCACGCACGTCGGTCCTCGTGACCAACGGCGGCTACGGCGGCGTCCATCACGCGCTGCGCCACGGCGTGCCCGTGGTCGTCGCCGGCAAGACCGAGGACAAGGCCGAGGTCGCGGCGCGCGTCGCGTGGACGGGCGCCGGCGTGCGGCTGCGGACGAGCACGCCGCGGCCCGCCCAGGTGCGGCGCGCGGTCCGGCGTCTGCTCGCCGACCCGTCGTACGCGCGAGCCAGCGCACGCCTCGGCGAGCGCATCGCCGCCTCGCCGGGCGAGGACGGCGTGGTCGACGTCGTCGAGGAGGTCGTCGCCGCCCGGGAGGCGTCGCGCGCCGTCCCCTGACCGGGTCAGGATCGAGGCAGGATCGGAGGATGCCCAGCGACCTGCTCATGCGCATCCACGGCCCCGAGTTCCGCGCCATGTCCGAGAGGGTGCTGCGAGCCACCGAGCTCACCTCGCGGCTCAACGTCCTGCCGTTCGACGACGAGGAGGGCCGGGCGCGGCTGTTCGAGCAGATCCTGGGCCGCCCGCTGGGGCCGCGCGTGACGATCTACCCGCCCTTCTTCACGGACCACGGCCTGAACCTGGACCTGGGGGAGCGGGTGTTCGTCAACCAGAACTGCACGTTCCTCGACTACGCGGGCATCCGGCTGGCCGAGCGCGTCATGGTCGCTCCGAAGGTCACGTTCATCACCGTCGGGCACCCCGTCGACACCGACGACCGCAAGGTCTGGCTGACCGGCGGCCCGATCGACGTGCACGAGAACGTGTGGATCGGGGCCGGGGCCACCATCCTGCCCGGCGTGACCATCGGCCACGACGCGGTCGTCGCCGCCGGCGCGGTCGTGACCGACGACGTCCCGCCGCGCAGCCTCGTCACCGGCACCAAGGCGGCGGTGCGCCGCACGTGGTGACCGGTCGGCTCAGCACTCCTTCTGTCGGTCGTGCTGAAGCCTGCGCTTGCTTCGCTGCGCTCCGGCTCAGCACTCGACCACGTTGACCGCGAGGCCGCCGGTCGAGGTCTCCTTGTACTTGGTCGACATGTCCACGCCGGTCTGGCGCATCGTCTCGATGACGGTGTCGAGCGAGACGACGTGCGAGCCGTCTCCCTGGAGCGCGAGGCGCGCCGCGGAGACGGCGGTGCAGGCGGCGATGGCGTTGCGCTCGATGCACGGGACCTGGACGAGCCCGCCGACGGGGTCGCACGTGAGCCCGAGGTTGTGCTCCATCGCGATCTCGGCCGCGTTCTCCACCTGGGCGGGTGTGCCGCCGAGCACGGCGCAGATCGCGCCCGCCGCCATCGAGCACGCCGAGCCGACCTCGCCCTGGCAGCCGGCCTCCGCGCCGGAGATCGACGCGTTGCGCTTGTAGAGCGCGCCGATCGCGGCGGCCGTGAGGAGGTACGTGCGCATGGCCCGACGCCGGCGCGCGGGGTCCGCGGCGACGTCCGGGTGGGTGCGCAGGAAGTGCCGGCCGACCGCGGGGATGATGCCCGCGGCGCCGTTCGTCGGGGCGGTGACGACGCGACGCCCGTCGGCGTTCTCCTCGTTGACGGCCATGGCGAACGCCTGGAGCCACTCGATGGTCGTGTCGGCGCCGCGCTCGTCCGCGAGCTCGAGGCGCTCGCGCTGGGCCCGCGCCCGACGGCGGACCTTGAGGCGTCCGGGCAGCACCCCGTCGCGCTCGAGCCCGGCGTCGACGCACGCGCTCATGGTGTCCCAGATCCGGTCGACCCCCGCCTCGACCTCGGCGGCGGGGCGCAGGGCGGACTCGTTCGCCCACGCGACGGCGGCGATGGACGTGCGCTCGCGCTCGCACAGGGCGAGGAGCTCGGCCGCGTTGGCGAACGGGAACGGCACGCCCGACGGCTCGGTGCGCGGGTCGATCGCTTCGCCCGCGAGCTCGGCGCCGAGCTGTGCGGCCTCGTTCGCCGCCGCGGACTCGAGCTCGGCAGCCGTGAGGACGAACCCGCCGCCGACCGAGTAGTACGCCTCCTCGGCGAGCGTCGCGCCCTCGGCGTCGAGCGCGGTGAAGCGCATGCCGTTGGGGTGGCCGGGCATACGCGTCAGCGGCGCGAGGCGCACGTCCTCGCTCGTCATCGTGACGCGGTGCCGGCCCAGCAGCGCGACGGGCGCGCCGTCGCCCAGCTTCTCCCACGAGCCGGGGACCCGGGCGGGGTCGCATGTCTCGGGGTCGAGGCCGAGCAGCCCCGCGACGACGGCGTCCGGCGTGCCGTGGCCGACACCCGTGGCCCCGAGCGACCCGCAGAGCGCGACCCGCAGGCCGGCGACCGCGTCCAGCACGCCGTCGTCCGCCAGCGTCGCGACGAACGCCTTCGACGCCCGCATCGGCCCGACGGTGTGCGAGCTCGACGGCCCCACGCCGACGGAGAAGAGGTCGAGGACCGACACGTACGCGCTCATGGAGACCATGGTCGCACCCCGTCCCACGATGCGGGCGGTTTTTGCTATAGCGAAAGCTCGCGCCGCCCCGTCAGCCCGGCGCGCCCAGGACGACCGGGCAGGTCGCGAGGTGGTCGTCGACGAGCCCGCACGCCTGCATCGCGGCGTAGGCGGTCGTCGGCCCGACGAACCGGAACCCGTGCTTCTTGAGCGCCTTCGAGAGCGCGGTGGACTCGGGCGTGAGCCCGGGCACGTCGCCCCACGTCGCGGGGCGCTCGCGGCGGGCCGGCGGCGCGAACGACCAGAGCAGCTCGTCCAGCGTGCGTCCGCTCTCCTGGAGCGCGAGCAGGGCGCGCGCGTTGTCGATCGTGGCCGTGATCTTCTGCCGGTTCCGGATGATGCGGGCGTCGTCGAGCAGGCGCTCGACGTCGTGCTCGTCGAACGCGGCGACGGCCTGCGGGTCGAACCCCGCGAACACCTCGCGGAACGCGGGGCGCTTGCGCAGGACGGTGATCCAGGACAGCCCGGACTGGAAGCCCTCGAGCACCAGCCGCTCGAACAGCGCCGTGTCTCCGTGCACCGGGACCGCCCACTCGGTGTCGTGGTACTCCTCGTAGAGCGGGTCGCCGTCACCGAAGCAGCGGGCACCCGGCTGCGGGGCGGCGGGCGCGTCGTCGGGCACCGCGAGGGGCGTCGTGGCGGTCGTGTCGGTCGTCATGCGTCCACTCTGCCCGGTCCTGCCGACACTGGTCCGCTCCCGGTGCCCCCTGTGGACGGGGACCGCGCGATCCGGTCCTGTGCACGTTCACGTTCCCGGCGGCGCCGGAGGCAGCCGGAGGTCCGCGATGGCGCGCAGCGCGTCGAGGTGGGCGACGAGGGCAGCCCGCCCGGTGCTGGTCAGCCGGACCCAGGTGCGTGCGCGCCGCCCCGACCGTTCCTTGGAGATCTCCACGTACCCCGCAGCCTCCAGCACCGTGAGCTGCTTGGACAGCGTCGGGTCGGAGAGCTCGATGGTGTCGCGCAGGGTCTTGAAGTCCGCCTTCTCGACGCCGGACAGCGCCGCGACGACCGACAGGCGCACGGGGGAGTGGATCACCTCGTCGAGCGTGTGTCGCGGGTGGTGCTCGTCGGCGTCGCCCGCGGCGCCGACGCGCCCCGCGGTCATGCGGTCGCCGCGTCGTCGCGCGGCGCGGGCAGCCACGCCGCGAGGAGCAGGGGGACCGCGCTGACGAGGGCGGCGGGGACCCAGAACGCGACGTCGCCCGTGAACCGGTCGAGCCCGACGAAGAGCGTCGCGCCGTAGACGACGGCCCACCCGCCGGCGCCGAGGACCAGGCGGCGTCGCGTCCCGGCGGCCATGCTCCCCTGGCGCGCGGCCCACGTGACACCTGCCGTGACGATCACGGCCCAGGCGCTCATGCCGACGACGAAGCCGATCCGGCCGCCGAGGCCCAGGGCGAGCACGAGGCCGACGCTCGCCGCCGCCCAGCCCGAGAGGTAGAGGCGGATCCAGCGCCAGCCCCGGGTCCGCGTCGAGGCGGCGAGCCGTGCGGCGTGCTCCAGCGCCGAGGATGCCTCGGCCGGGCTGGGGGCGGTGCGGGCGGTCGTGTCGTCGGTGGCCATGGATGCCATGCAAGCATCTACTTTCCAATGTGGCAAGTAGTTGCCCTGGGGAGTTGTGCCGATGGTCGGCGTCACCGGTCCGGGGCACACTGTTCCCCGCCGGCCGCGCACGCGGGTGCGCCGGCGTCGTCGTCCCGCCCGCGCCACCCGAGGAGCACCCCCATGTCCGACGCCCTGGCCGCGCTCGCCGCCGCCGTCGCGGCGGCGCCGTCGAGCGCCCCCCTGCGCGTCCACTACGCGAGCCTCCTGCTGGCCGCCGGGCGACCGGTCGAGGCGCTCGAGCAGGCGAGCGCCGCCCTGCGGATCGACCCGGCCGACGGCGAGGCGCTCCGCCTCGTCCAGGAGTCGGCCGTCGCCGCGGCGACCGGAGCCCGCCCCGCGGCCGACCCGGCCTCGACGGGTCCCGCCGCGTCGTCGGACCCGGTCGCCGGGCTGCACGCACCGACGTCAGCGCCGGGCGGCGTCGACGACGGGATCATCACGGGCGTGCCGTCCGACGCGACCGTCCCGCGCGCGCCCGGCGCGCCCGCGCCCGGCACCCCGACCGCGGGGTTCCCCGCGGCACCCGCCCCCGCGACCACGCCCGGCGTTCCCGCCGCACCTGGCCCCGAGGCGCCCGGCCCCGCGGCGCCGTCGGGCATCGACTGGGACCGGCTGGAGCACGAGGTGGGCGTCCACGTCCCGGCACCGTTCGTCGAGGCACCCGGCGTCGAGGCGCCGCCCGGAGAGGTGCCCGGGGTGCCGCCCGGCGGGCCGGGCGGCACGCCCCTCGGGGAGGACGACGGCACCGTCCCGCCCGCACCGGGTGGCCAGCCGTTCCTCGTCCCCGCGCGCGACGACGCCCCCGACGACGGGTCCGGCCTGCTCGAGGTCTCGCGCGAGACGGTGACGCTCGCGGACGTCGGTGGCCTCGAGCCGGTGAAGCAACGCATCCGCGAGGCGTTCCTGGAGCCGATGCGGAACCAGGCGATCGCCAAGGCGTTCGGCAAGTCGCTGCGCGGCGGGCTCCTGCTCTACGGCCCGCCCGGGACCGGCAAGACGTACATGGCGCGGGCCGTCGCGGGCGAGCTCGGGGCGCGCTTCCTCACGGTGACGCTCGCGGACATCCTCGACAAGTACATCGGGGAGAGCGAGCAGAACCTCCACGCGCTGTTCCAGAAGGCGCGACAGCTCGCCCCCGCCGTGCTGTTCCTCGACGAGGTCGACGCGATCGGCGGCAAGCGCGCGCAGTACTCCGGCTCGTCGGGCATGCGGACCGTCGTCAACCAGCTCCTCCAGGAGATGGACGGCATCGGCTCCGACAACGACGGGCTGTTCGTCCTCGGCGCCACGAACCACCCGTGGGACGTCGACACCGCGCTGCTGCGGCCGGGGCGGTTCGACCGCGTCGTGCTCGTGCTGCCGCCCGACGAGCCGGCGCGCGAGGCGATCCTGCGCCACCACCTGGCCGGCCGACCGGTCGCGGGGATCGACCTGCGCTCGGTCGTCCAGCGCACCGACGGCTTCTCCGGCGCCGACCTGGAGCACCTCGCGGCGACGGCGGCCGAGAAGGCGATGATGGACTCCATCGCGTCGGGGCAGGTGCGGCCGATCACCATGGCCGACCTGGACGCGGCGCTCGCGGACGTGCGGCCCTCGACGACGGCGTGGCTCCAGTCGGCGCGCAACGTCGTCACCTTCGCGAACAACGACGGCCGCTACGACGACCTCGCCGCGTACCTGCGCGCGCGGCGCATGCTCTGAGCACCGGAGGAACCCGGACCGTGAGCACCACGACCGACCCGCGCGCCGTCGCCTCGCGCGCGGAGCTGCTCGTCCAGATGGGGCGGCCCGAGCGCGCGCTCGACGAGGTCGACGACGCGCTCGCGAGCCTGCCCGACGACCCGCGGCTGCTCCTCACCGCAGCCTGGGTGCGGCTGCGGCTCCAGCGCTCGGCCGAGGCGCTGCCGCTCCTGGAGCAGGTCGTGGGCGCCCAGCCCGCGGCCGACGGCGCGCTGTACCTCCTCTCGATCGCGCGGCAGAACACCGGTGACGTGCCGGGCGCGCGCGACGCCGCGGCGAGGGCGCTCGAGCTCGACCCCGACGACGCGCGGTACCACCTCCAGCTCGCCGACACGCACCTGTCGGGTCGCGTACGCGGGCCGGACCGGCGGCTCGCGCGCGAGCGCGTCGCGTCCGCGCTCGAGCTCGCGCCCGAGAACCCGGACCGGATCGTGCAGGCCGCACGGCTCTGGTCGCGGCTCGGCGACGACGACCGGGCGCGCACGCTCGTGCGCCAGGGCCTCGCCGTCGCCCCGGAGCACGAGGACCTGCTCTACCTCGACGCCGCGCTCGCCCTCGACGCGGGACGCAGCGCGAAGGGGTACAGCGGCGTCCTCGCGATGAACCCCGAGCACGCCGAGGCCGGCTACCTGCTGCACCTCAGCGTGTGGCAGCAGATCCTGCGACTCGTCGAGATGCCGGTCCTGCTCGTCGGGGCGGTCGCGCTGGTCGTCGCCTTCTCGATGAGCGACTCGTACGTCGGCAGCGTCCCGGTCTGGGGGATCGTGGTCCTGCTGTGGACCGGGATCACCGCCCTGCGGGTGCTGCCCGTCCTCCTCCAGGTGCCGCGCGGCCTGCTGCGCCGCACGCTGCGCCGGACGCCGTTCCGTGGCGGGACCGTCGCCGCCGTGGTCGTGGGCTGGGTGGGCGTGCTCGCGGGTCTGGCCCTGCTCTACGTGGTGCGCGACGCCGTCGTCGTGCGCTGGTTCCTCGTCGGTCTGGGCGTGGTGCTCGCGGTCACGGCCGTGACGTCCGCGGTCCTGCACGCGGCCATGCTCACGCAGACGCGCGAGCTCGGGTACCTGCCGTCCGGTCCCACGGGGGCGGCCCGCATCGCCGGGCTGCGGTCGGGCCTGCGCGGCGCCGTCGTGCGTCGCACGGTCGTCATGGGCCTCGTCGCGATCGTGGTCGCCGCGATCGGGCCGGGAGGGTTCGCGCGCGGGGACGCCCGGCCTGTCGCGGCGCTCGCCGCCGTGGCGTTCGTCCTGCCGGTGGCGGTCGGCCTGTGGGTCGCCTGGCGCGTGGCCGCCCAGCAGCGCGCGGCGTCGGACGAGCGTCCGGTCGCCAGCACCGCGGCCGCCGTCCGTGCCGGGCTGGGTGCGGCGGTCCTCCTCGTCACGACGGCGCTCCTCGCGCTCGGCGGCGTGGCGGCGCTCGCCGCGCTGCCCGTGAGCCCGGGCGAGCACGACGCCGACGGCCGCTACGTCCAGGAGCCGAAGGCCCCGCGCGACCCGGACTCGGACGTCCAGGAGTGCGCGGGCCGGCCCGTGACCCGACTCTCCTGCATCCAGGAGAACAACCGGATCCGGCAGGAGGAGCTGCGCGACCGGATGGAGGACATCGACATCCCGAGCATCGACGTCCCGACGCTCGACCTGCCGGACCTGCCCGACGTCCAGGTGCCCGACGCCCCGGTCCAGCCGACCCCCTGACGCGGTGAGGCACCGGGCGAGCGGGTGGGGCGCCGCCCTACCCCTGGGCCCGGTACCGCATGGCTGTCAGCTGCGGTCAGCGGCGGTCAGCGGCGGTCAGTCGCGCCCGGCGACCCCGCGGGCAGCGGCGCGCTTGGCGACGAACGCCTCGATCCCGTCGAGGAGGATGTCGAGCCCGAACCCGATGTCGCTCTCCCAGTCGTCGGGCTGGGTCTCGGCGGGCGTCCACGCGGCGAGCGCCCCGGTGAGCGCGGGGTACGTCTCGGGGTCGACGAGCCGCGTGAGCACGAGCTCGTAGTCGGCGTACGGGTTGGCGGCCGCGACCGCGTCCTGGTCGAGGTCCGCCTCGGGCGTGTCGGCGGGGAGGCCCTGCGCGTGGCGCACGGCCTCGGCGGCGGCGCGCCGGGTCTCGACCTGGACGCGCCCCTCGCCGAGCACGTGCTGCGCGAGGAGGCCCACGATCTGCAGCTTCTCGTCCGTCGTCAGGTCGAGCGGGGCGAGGATCGCGAACGCGCGGTCGATCCAGCGCAGGCGGTTCGGGCCGACCTGCGCGGTCGTCAGCGGCAGGTCGAGGAACCAGGGGCGCGCGAGGACGCCCTCGATCTGCGCACGCGTCCAGGCCCCGAGCCCGGCGCGCCAGTCGCCCTCGTCGTACGGGGGGAGCGCGAGCACGTCCGCGGCGGCGTCGGCCATGAGGACGAGGAGCTCGTCCTTGCTCTCGACATAGCGGTAGAGCGCCATCGACGAGTACCCGAGCGACTCGGCGACGCGCGCCATGGACACCGCGGGCAGGCCCTCGGCGTCGGCGAGGTCGACGGCGGCGCGCACCACCTGCTCGACGGTCAGCGCGGGCTTGGGACCACGACGCGGGGCGGCGCCGCGTCCCCACAGCCGCGCGATGACGGGAGGCAGCTCCGCACCGGGGGTCGGTCGATCGGTGCTGCGCGCCTCGCTGGGGTCGGTCCCGGTCATCTCGTCATCCTCCCGCGGGTCTTGACCGCCCGCGAAATCGTGTCTACCGTACACAGAATAGTAGGTGTCGTAAACAGTTTTCGTTCGACGCGGTTCGCTCGTCCGATCCAGGGAGTCCTCATGCCCGCACCTGACGTGCTCGTGCGTGCCGACGGCCTGCGCAAGAGCTACGGCTCCGCGCGCCGGCCCGTGCGCGTGCTCGACGGCGTCGACCTCACGCTGCACCGAGGCGAGGTCCTCGCTCTCCTCGGCCCCAACGGCGCGGGGAAGACCACCACCGTCCGCATCCTCGCCACGCTCCTGCGGCCCGACGGCGGGACGGCCACCGTCGCGGGCCACGACGTCGTGCGCGACGCCGCGCGCGTGCGCGGGCTGATCAGCCTCACCGGCCAGTACGCGGCGGTCGACGAGAAGCAGTCGGGACGCGAGAACCTCACGATGATGGGTCGCCTCGCGCACCTGCCGCGCCGGGCCGCGCGCGCCCGCGTCGACGGCCTGCTCGACGCGTTCGACCTCGCCGCTGCCGCCGACCGCCGGGTCGGTACCTACTCGGGCGGCATGCGCCGTCGGCTCGACCTCGCGGCCGGGCTCCTCACGCGTCCCCAGGTCATGTTCCTCGACGAGCCGACCACCGGCCTCGACCCGCGCAGCCGCCAGACCATGTGGGAGGTGATCCGCGGTGTCGTCGCCGACGGCACGAGCCTGTTCCTCACGACGCAGTACCTCGAGGAGGCCGACCAGCTCGCCGACCGCGTCGCGCTCATCGACGACGGCCGCGTCGTCGCCGAGGGCTCGCCGTCGGACCTCAAGCGCCGCGTCGGCGACGCGAGCATCGAGCTCACGTTCGCGTCGGTCGCCGAGGCAGCGTCGGTCGGGACCGCGGGGCCGTGGCCGGAGGCGCTCGGCCCCACCTCCGCGACGCTCCGCGTCCCCACCGACGGGTCGGTCGAGCACGTGCGCGACGTCCTCGCCGCGGTGGCGGCGACCGGCGTCGAGCCCGTGCGGTGGGAGGTGCGCGAGCCGACGCTCGACGACGTGTTCCTCACCCTGACGGGCCACGCCGCGCGGACGCGCGACCGGGAGGACGCCGCGACCGAGACCGACCACGAGGAGACCGCAGCATGACCGCCCAGACCTCCCTCGCGCCGTCGGGCACGGCCGCGCGGCTTCCCGCACCCGTGGCCCGGCCGGGCCGCCACGTGCTCGCCGACGCCGGGACGATGGTCGCGCGCTCATTGCGGCTCGTGCGCCGCGAGCCGGACGAGCTGATCCTCGCGCTCGTGCTGCCGGTGATGCTCATGATCCTGTTCGTCTACGTGTTCGGCGGCGCGATGAGCGTCGGCACGGACTACGTCACGTACGCGACGCCGGGGATCATCCTGCTCTGCGCGGGGTACGGGGCGTCGAACACCGCGATCGCCGTCGAGCAGGACATGTCCGGCGGCATCATGGACCGGTTCCGGTCGATGCCGATCGCGAGCTGGACGGTGCTCGTGGGGCACGTCGTGGCGAGCGTCGTGAAGAACCTCGTGACGACGGCCGTCGTGCTGGGCGTCGCGTTCCTCATCGGCTTCCGGCCCGACGCGAACGCGCTCGAGTGGCTGGGGGCCGTCGGGGTCGTCGCGGCGTACGTGCTCGCGATCACGAGCATCGCGGCCTTCGTGGGCGTGCTCGTGCGCTCGCCCGCGGCGGCCGGAGGGTTCAGCTTCTTCATGCTGTTCCTGCCCTACGTGTCGAGCGCGTTCGTGCCGCCGGAGACCATGCCGTCGTGGCTGCGCGGGTTCGCGGAGCACCAGCCCGTCACGCCGGTGATCGAGACGATCCGCGGCCTGCTCGTCGGCATGGACTCGACCGGCGCGCCGGTCACGGACCTGGGCCCGACGGCGGCCCTCGCCCTCGCGTGGTGCGCCGGCCTGGTCCTGGTGTTCCTCGGCGCGGCGGCGGCCGTGTTCGCGCGCCGTCGCCGCCGGTAGAGCTTCCGTGCGGCGACCACACCCAGAGAGCAGGGACCGAATGATCGAGATCAGGCGCGGCGACGAGCTCGGCGAGAGCCGCCGGCGGCAGATCACCGAGGTTCTCGTCCGCGGCTTCGCGGACGACTTCGCGTACTTCTCGAAGGACCCGCGCGTGCTGGCGGACGCGTTCGCGCACATGCTCGTCCTCGAACGGTTCTACGTCGCGGTCGTCGACGGCGAGCCCGCCGCGGTCGCCTCCGTCACCGAGGGCACGCAGGAGTGCTTCGCACCCCGGAAGCGCCCCTTCCGGGACGTGTTGGGTCGTGTCCACGGCGCGATCAGCTACCGGATCGTCCGGAGCCAGTTCCTCGGCGCGTACGACGGCGCGCGGGACGGCCTCGCCGAGATCGGGTTCGTCACGACCGCGCCCGAGCACCAGGGCCGGGGCGTGGGCACCGCGCTCATGCGCCACCTGATGGAGCTGCCGTACGACGAGCTCGTGCTGCGCGACATCAAGGACACCAACGCCCCGGCGCTCGGGCTCTACCGCAGGCTCGGGTTCACGGAGACGGGGCGCCGCCCGGTGCGGTTAGCCCGACGGGCGGGGTTCTCGGCGTACGTCACCATGAGCCGCACCCGGGACGTCGCGTCGTGACCACGGCCCGCGCGGTGCCCGTCGGCCGGCCTCCCCGGTGAGCGGCGGCGCCGGGGTGCTCGCGGGGCGCCGTGGTCAGTAGCGCCTGCGCCGGCCCGCGCTGCCCGTGGCGAGCCGCCCGGCGAGAGGGACGACGGCCTGGACGGCCAGGCTGGACACCAGCGCGACCGAGAACGCCGCGGCGACGCCGAGCCGTTCCACGAGGAGCGCGACGAGGAGGCAGAAGACCGCGAACCCGGTGAGTCCGGCGAGCAGGCCGCGCAGCAGGCGGACCGTCTCGGCCGACCCGCGCTGCGCGAGCGCGAAGGCCGCGACCACGCTCGACGCGATCGGGAACGGCGCGAGCACACCCGTCATCGCGGGCCCGAGCGCGCCCGACGCGGTGGTGACGGCGAGCACGAGCGCCGCCGTCGTCGCGGCACGGGCGGGAAGGTCCCACCAGGGCGACGGGACGGCCGACGGTGGCGGGCCCGGCGCGTCGGGCGGCATGACCCGGGACGCGCCCCAGAACGTCGCGAGCGCCACCACGAACGCGATCCCGCCGGGAAGCGTGAGCCGGGCGAGGGCGACGTCCGCCACGAGGCACGCGGCCCAGGACACCGCGAGCGCCCCGACCCACCCGGTCCGGCGCGAGCACCAGCCGAACACCACGGCGAACAGGGCGAGGGACGTGAGGCCGAGGAGCGCCGAGGAGGCCGCGGCGGCGCCGAACGCGGTGCCGTGGTCGAGCGTGGTGATGAGCAGGATCGGCCCGGCCACGACGGGCAGCCCGACGAGCACCCCCGTGAGCCGCGCCCCCCAGCGCCGTCCGGCGAGCGTGGACGCGACCACCAGGGCCGGCGCCAGCACGAGCTTGAGGAGCAGCGTCACGCGGTCACGCTAGCCGGTGCCGGTCCGGTGGCAGCGTTCCCCACCGCTCGCGGGGCACCAGGCGTCCGGGACACGAAGAAGGGCGGCGGTCCCGGAGTCCTGTCCACCGGGACCGCCGCCCGCGAGGGCGACACCGTCGACGTGAGGCCGCCCCCGAGTCGGGGGCCGGGCGGTGAGGAGGCCCCGCCCGGCCGTGCGCGGCGGTCGGTCAGACCGCCGCGAGCCGACGGCGCAGCCCGAGCCCGACGCCCGCGACACCCGCGAGCACGGTCCCGCCGACGAGCGCCGACATGCCGAGCGACACCCGTCCGACGGGGCTGTTCTCGACGCTGTCCTTGAGCTCCGCCGTGCCGTCGGAGAGGGTCCCCGTGCCGTCGGACAGCGTGGCGGCGCCGTCCGCGATGCGGGTGCTGCCGTCGTGCAGGTCGGACGCGCCGTCGGCGAGCGTCGTCGTCCCGGCGTGCAGCGTCGTCGAGCCCTCGGCGAGCGCGGCGTTGCCCGCCGCGAGGGTCGTCGCGCCGGTGGACAGCGTCGTGAGCCCGTTCTGCAGGCGCAGCGTCCCGTCCTCCAGGCGCGTCGTCCCGGCGAACAGGTCGCCCGCGCCCGTGCGCAGCCGCACCGTGCCGGCGGAGAGGTCCACCGCGCCGGTCGCGGCCCTGGCCGTCCCGGCCTTGAGGTCGGAGGCACCGGTGGCGAGGTCCGACGTGCCCGCCGCGAGCTCGGAGGTCTTCGTCGCGAGGAACGCGTTGCCACCTGCGATCTGGAAGGCGCCCTCGGCGAGCTGGGTCGTGCCCTGGGCGAGCGCCGCCGAGGCCTCGGCTGCTCCCGTGTTCCCCGCGGAGAGCCGGGCGGCGCCGTCCGCCGTCGCGGCGTTCCCGGCGGCGAGGGTCGTCGCGCCTCCGGACACCTGAGCGGCACCGTCGGCGAGAGCGCGGGTCGCCCCGGCGAGCGAGGCGTTGCCCGCCGAGACCGTGCTCGCACCGGCGGCCAGCGCCTCGGCCCCTCCGGAGAGCTGAGCCGTCCCGGTGGCGAGACTCTGTGCTCCGCCGGAGACCGTGGCGGCGCCGGAGGCGAGCCCGGCCGCACCCTCCGCGAGCCGCGTCGCGCCCGCGTTCGCCTCCTCGGCGCCGGTGGACACCCGTGCGGCTCCGATGCTCAGGTCCCGAAGACCGGCCTCGAGCCGAGCCGCGCCCGCCGCGGCGCCCTGGTCACCCGCGAGTCCGTCGCGCAAAGCGGCCGCCCCGGCGACGAGCCCCCCGGCGCCGGCGTCGACCTGCGCCGCGCCGTCGCGCACCGAGCCCGCTGCACCCGCGAGCGCGTCGAGCTTCGCCTTGAGGGCCGGGTCGTCGGTCGCCGCGGCCAGTCCCTGGAGCTGTGCCGCGAGGGAGTCCGCTCCCGCGTGGACCCGGTCGGCGCCCTGGGCCACCGAACGCGTCCCGTCGGCCAGCCGGGCCGCACCGTCGCGGGCCGAGGAGAGACCCGTGGCGAGCCCCGACGCGCCGTCCCGGAGCTGCGCGGACGCGGCCGCGACCTGCTGAGCACCCGGTGCCAGAAGTGCTGTGCCCGCCTGCAGCGAGCCCGCCCCGGCGGACAGCTGCCCGGCCCCCTCCGCGACCGTCGCCGCCCCCGGTGCGAGCGCGCTCGCGCCTCGCGCGGTGGCGGCGACACCGTCGCGCAGGGTCGATGCGCCCGCGGAGACGCTGCTCGCACCGGTCGCCAGGTCACGCGCGCCGGACGCAGCCCCGGAGAGACCCGTGGTGACCGTCGACGCCCCGTCCGCGAGGGTGCTCGCCCCGACGGCGAGCCGCGCCGTGCCGTCGGCGAGATCGGATGCGCCGGTGGCGAGGGCCGAGGTGCCCTCTGCCAGCAGCCCGGCGCCGTGCGCGGCGGTCGCGTTGCCGACGTACAGCTCGGCGGCGCCGTCCTTCAGCGTGCTGGCGCCGTCGGCGATCTGCGACGCACCGTCGGCGGCACGCGCGTTGCCGGCCGCGAGGCGCGCGGCCCCGGCGTCGAGGTCCGTGCTGCCCGCGGCGAGCCGGGCCGCGCCGCTCGCGGCGTCGCCCGTGCCCGCGGCGAGGCGCGCGGCTCCGGCGTTCAGCTCGTCCGCGCCGGCGGCGAGCTCGGTCGCCCCGTCGAGCGCGGTGGTGCCGCCCGCGGCGAGCTGGGCCGCGCCGTCGGACGCCTTCTGCGCCCCGGCGACGAGGTCGCCGGCGCCGTCCTCCAGGTCGCCGGCCCCGTCAGCGAGGCGCTGGGCGCCGTCCTGGGCCTCGGCGGTCCCGTCGGCGAGGGTCGCGGCGCCGTCGGAGAGCTGTGCGGCGCCGTCGTCGAGGCGGGTGGCGCCGTCGGCGACCTTGCCGTTGTACACGAGCAGGAACGCGATCAGGCCGGCCACCGCGAGGGCGAGCACGGCGAGCGCGACGGACGTGAGGACCGTGTGGGTGCGCGACGGTCGGGGAGAGGCGTGCTGCGTCATCTGTCGTCCTTCCTCGCGCCCGGCGTCGTCGCAGGGCGGTCGGCAAGAGGGGAGAAGAGCGGGAGAGAGGCGGGGTCACGTGCGTGCCCGCCGCGGGAGTGCGCCGGGACCACGTCCCGCCAACGTTGGCGGGACGTGGAGTAGCAGGTAAATCCCGAACGACGCTAGCAACCACCAGGACAGGGCGGACAGCGAGTACTAGGTACTTTCGCCGTCACGATTCGGTCACGGGGCCGAAGTATCAGGTACTCCGCCCCGGAACCTGTCGCTCGGGGCAACGGGCGGGGCGCCGGCGGCCCCGGGCCTGCAGGTACGCACTGTTCATCCACCCGTCACGCGGCGGTCCCGGGACGGTCGTCGGCGCGCCACCGCAGGACACCACCCTCTGCTCGACCCTCGTCGAAGGAGAGACATGTCAGCCATCCCTGAGCGGGCCCCTGAGCGACCTGCGGCGCGCACCTCCGAGCGCGCCCCGGCCCGCCGCACGCGTCTCGCCGCGCTCGTCGCCACGGGCGCGACGCTCACCCTGGGCCTGGGCGCGCTGCCCGCGCTCGCCGCGGCTCCCGCGCACCCGGCCGGCGCTGCGGCGTCGGCCCCGAAGACGGCGCTCGCGACGGCGGGCGCCTGGACGACGCCCACCGCGGACGAGACGTTCCACCGCCTCGCCACCTACCCCGTGTTCCAGAACCGCCCGGCCGGCGAGGACGCCGCCGCCGAGACGGTCGCCGAGATCTCGGCGGTCAGCGAGGACGGGCGCACGGTCGTCCACACGGACGCGCTCGCGCGCCGCATCGGCTTCCTCGACCTCACGGACCCGACCGCCCCGAAGGGCCTGGGCACGCTGAGCCTCGCCGAGCTCGGGTCGGAGCACGACGAGCCGACGTCGGTCGCGATCGTCGGCGGGTACGTCCTGGTCGTCGTGGACACGTCCGTGAGCTTCACCGAGCCGAGCGGTCGCCTCGACGTCGTCGACCTCGCGACGCGCGAGCGCGTGCGGTCGCTCGACCTCGGCGGCCAGCCCGACTCGATCGCCGTCACGCCCGACGGCACGCACGCCGTCGTCGCGATCGAGAACCAGCGCGACGAGGAGGTCACCCCCGAGGGGGGCGACGAGGGCGACCTCCCGCAGCTCCCCGGCGGCTTCCTCCAGGTCCTCGACCTGCCCGGCGACGACCCGGCGGCCTGGTCGACCCGCGCCGTCTCGTTCCTCGACGAGTCCGGTGCGCCGCTCCCCGTGGTCGAGGCGGCCGGCCTCGACACCCCGGAGGACCCCGAGCCCGAGTACGTCGCCGTCAACCCGGCGGGCACCAAGGTCGCGGTGACGCTCCAGGAGAACAACGGCGTCGCCGTCGTCGACGTCGCCACGGGCGAGATCGAGACCGTCTTCTCCGCGGGCGCGGTCGCCGTGTCCGGGATCGACGTGAAGAAGGACGGCGTGATCGACCAGACCGGGTCGATCGCCGCGACGCCGCGCGAGCCCGACGCGATCGGCTGGCTCGACGACGCGCACGTCGCGACCGCGAACGAGGGCGACTGGAAGGGCGGCTCGCGCGGCTGGTCGGTCTTCGACGCCGCGTCGGGCGAGGTCGTGTGGGACGCGGGCGCCGAGCTCGAGCGCCTCGCCGTCCGCGTCGGCCTGCACACGGAGGACCGCGCGGCCAAGAAGGGCGTCGAGCCCGAGGGTCTGACCGTCGCGACGCTCGGCGGGACGCGCTACGCCTTCGTCGGCTCCGAGCGGTCCAACGTCGTCGCCGTCTACGACGTCTCCGACCCGAGCGCCCCGCGGTTCGTCCAGGTGCTCGCGACGACCAACGGTCCCGAGGGCCTGCTCGTCGTCCCGGAGCGCGACCTGCTCGTCGTGTCGAGCGAGGAGGACGACGCCGGTGCGGGCGTGCGTTCGGCCGTCACCGTGTTCGGGCGGGGTGCGCAGTGGGCCGACGGCGGCGGGTCGCCGCAGTTCCCGAGCGTCGTCTCGGCGGACGCGACCGAGGGCGCGCAGGCCGGCGCCCCGATCGGGTGGGGCGCGCTCGGTGCGCTGAGCGCCGACCCCGCCGATCCCCAGCGCCTGTGGACGGCGACCGACGCTGCCTACGCCACGACGCGGCTCCTGTCGCTCGACGTGAGCGGCTACGGCACGGGCACGCCGGCCGTCGTCGACCGGACCGTGACGCTCACGCGCGACGGCGCCCCGGTGGGCCTCGACGTCGAGGGCGTCGCGGCGCGGGCCGACGGCGGTTTCTGGCTCGGGGTCGAGGGCGCGAAGGGCGCGGAGAACGCGATCGTGCGCGTCGACGCCACCGGTGCGGTCGTCGAGTCGGTCGCGCTGCCCGAGGCGGTCGCCGCGGGCCTCGGCAAGCAGGGCATCGAGGGCGTCGCGGTCGCGGCCGCCTCGACGGCAGACGGGGCTGCGGGCGAGCAGGTGTGGGTCGCGCTCCAGCGCGGCCTGACCACCGACGAGGGCGGCACGGCGGGCACCGCCCGTCTCGGCCGCTACGACGTCGCGTCGGGCGCGTGGGACTGGTTCGCGTACCCGCTCGAGCAGACCACGACCGACGGCGACTGGATGGGCCTCAGCGAGGTGACCGTCGTCGACCACGACACCCTCGCCGTGATCGAGCGCGACAAGCTCAACGGTCCCGCGGCGGCGGTCAAGCGCGTGTACGCCGTCGACGTGCCGCAGACCGCGGTCGGCGCGGCGAGCGCGACCCCCGTGGCGGTCGAGAAGACGCTCGCGCACGACGTCCTGCCAGACCTGCGCGCCACGAACGGCTGGACGCAGGAGAAGCTCGAAGGCCTCACGGTCGGCGGCGACGGCACGGTCTGGGCCATCACCGACAACGACGGCCTCGCCGACGCCACGGGCGAGACCGTCCTCCTGAGCCTCGGCGCGGCCTCGGACGTGTTCGAGGGTCACCTCGACGGCGAGAACCCGGGCGGCCCGGGCGAGCCCGGCGGGACGCCCGGTGCGGGCGAGCAGCCGCCGTCGACCCCGCTGCACACGGTCGGGGCCGACGACCTCACCGAAGCGAACCACGGCGGCGTCACGCTCTCCCCGGCGCGGGTCCGTGCGGGCGGGCAGGTCACCGCGACGGCCGACGGCTTCGCGCCGGGCGAGTGGGTCTCCGCCACCCTGTTCTCGACTCCGGCGGACCTGGGCATGGTCCGGGCCGACGCGTCGGGCACTCTCACTGCGACCGTGACGATCCCGGCCGACGTCGCGGCCGGCGAGCACCGGTTCGCGATCGTCGGTCAGGTGGACGGCCGCGTCCTGTGGACGGAGCTCGAGGTCCTCGCGGTGGACGGCGCGGCCGGCGGGTCCGACGGCGAGGGGTCGGGCCGGCCCGACGGGCTCGCCACGACCGGGTCGCACGTCGGCGCCCTGGTGGGCCTCGCCGTCGTGCTGGTCGCCGGCGGCGCGACGATCGTCGTCGCCCGGCGCCGCATGCGCGGCCTCCCGGGCTGACGACCCCGCACGTCGCCGAACCCGGGCTTGCGGGCGGTCTCGAAGGCCGAGACCGCCCGCAACCCCGGGCTCGGCCGCGAGCGGCCGGGGCTCAGTCGCGGTCGTTGGGCATGAGGGCCCAGAGGACGAGGTACGCGATGATCTGCGGGCCGGGGAGCAGGATCGAGACGGCGGCGACGATGCGCACGACGGTCGGGTCCCACCCGAACCGGCGGGCGATCCCTGCGCACACGCCCGCGATCATCCGACCGTGGCGCGGCCGGGACAGGGTCGGCCGGAACGAGGCTGCGGAGGCGTCTGAGGTGCTCATACCTCGACGGTAGGAGCGCGCCCGCCGCGGCGGTATCGGGAAGTCCCCCGAACCGACCCTGATCCTCGGGACGCCGACCCTGACCCCGGCCCAGCTCCAGAGAGCCCGGCTCAGCTCTCGAGGGCGGCCTCGAACGCCGCCAGGGCGCGGGGCGACGCGAGCGCGAACGTCACCGCCGTGACGCCGTCGCCGGGGTCGGCGCTCGGACGGGCGGCGGACCACCCGCGCACGGCCCCCACCGCGACCCGCGCGACGTCGTCGACGTCCCAGCCGTAGACGCCCGCGCTCACGGCGGGGAAGGCGACGGTCGCGGCGCCGAGGCCCGCGGCGACGTCGAGCGAGCGCGTGAAGCACGACGCGAGGAGCGCGGGGTCGGTCTGGCCGCGGTGGCGGTTCGGCCCGACGGTGTGGACGACCCAGCGGGCGGGGAGGTCGTAGGCGCCGGTCGCGACGGCGTCACCGACGGGCAGGCCGTCGGGGAGGGTCGTGCGCCGGATCCGGCGGCACTCCTCCAGGAGCCGGGGCCCGGCCGCGGCGTGGATCGCGCCGTCCACGCCTCCGCCGCCGAGCAGCGACGAGTTGGCGGCGTTGACGATCGCGTCGACGGTGAGCGTCGTGATGTCGGCGAGGCGGGCGTCGAGGTCCATGATCACATCGTCAGTCGCGCGAGACCACGACGCTCGCGCTGTGGCCGCCGAAGCCGAACGCGTTGACCAGCGCGTGCCGGGCGGTCGTCTCCCGGGCGCTGCCGCGGACGACGTCGAGGTCGATCGCCGGGTCCTGCGCGTCGAGGTTGAGCGTGGGCGGCACGCGTCCGTCGCGCACGGCGAGCAGCGCGACGAGGATGCCCAGCGCGCCCGAGGCGCCGAGCAGGTGACCCGTCGCGCCCTTGGTGCTGGTCACGGGCGGCGGCATGCCGAGCGCGGCGTGGAGGGCATCGGACTCGTTGACGTCGCCCACCGGGGTCGACGTCGCGTGCGCGTGGACGAGGCCGAGGTCGCCGGGGGAGAGGCCTGCCGACCGCAGGGCCATCCCGATCGTCCGGGCCTGGTTCTCGGGGTCGCCGCCGACGATGTCGAACGCGTCGGAGGTCAGCGCGGCGCCGGAGACGACGCCGTGCACCGCCGCGCCGCGGGCCCGCGCGTGCTCCTCGCTCTCGAGGACGAGGAGCGTCGACCCCTCGCCCATGACGAAGCCGTCGCGGTGCGCGTCGAACGGTCGCGACGCGCGCTCGGGCTCGTCGTTGCGGGTCGACATGGCCCGCGCCGCGGCGAACGCGGCGAGGGAGAACGGCCGGACCCCTGCCTCCACGCCGCCGCACACGACGACGTCCGCGGACCCGGCGAGGATCATCTCGCGGCCCATCGTGATCGCCTCCGACCCCGCGGCGCACGCGCTGATCGGCGCCCGCGCGCCCGCCTTGGCGCCCAGGTCGATCGACAGCCACGCCGCGGGCCCGTTGGCCATGAGCATCGTCACGGTGTGCGGCGAGACGCGGCGGGGCCCCTGCTCGTCGAGCACGTGGGACTGGTCGAGCGTCGTCGCGATGCCGCCGTTCGCGGACCCGACGACGACCGCGAGGCGCGTGGGGTCGACGTCGGGCGACCCCGCCGAGGCCCAGGCCTCGCGGCCCGCGACGAGCGTGAGCTGCTCCGCCCGGTCCGTCCGGCGCGCCTCGCGCACCGCGAGCCCTTCCGCGAAGGCGTCGTCCACCCGCGCCGCGATGCGCACGGGCAGGTCGGCGGCCCAGTCCTCCTTGATGGCGCGCACCCCGGGCTCTCCGCGCAGCAGCGCGTCCCAGGTGTCCGCCGCGGTGAGCCCGACCGGGGTCACCGCCCCGTAGCCGGTGACGACGGCTCGTGTCATGGTGTCCCCCTACCTGCGGGCGTCGCCTCGTCGGACGACGGTTGTGGTCGATGGGTCCCATTTCAAGACATCCGTATGGGGTTTGTCTTGTCCGACAGTGTGACAGTGCGCACGCTGTCACCCACCACGAGTGAAGCGGCGGGTCGGTCATCCGACCACGACGGGCTCGCAAGGTCGCGTACGGTCGGCACACAGACGGGACATGGAGGAGCGCAAGGTGGGCCGTGCTGGGCGGGTGGTCGGGGCCGGGCTGGCGGCCGTCCTGGGCCTCGGAGCCTGCGCGACGGCGGACGGGCCGGCGGGCGGGACCGCGGGCGAGGGGTCGTACCGGTGCTGGGAGACGGTGGTCCCCGAGGACGCGCTGGAGGGGGGCGTGACGGCGGACCGGCTCAGCCCGGAGGGGAGCGCCGCCCTCGACGGCACCGAGGTGCCGCCGATCGACCCGACCGAGTGGACCGTCGTCGAGGACGGTGCCGAGCGGGTCGCCCTCCTGCGCGAGCTCGACGACCCCGAGGACCTGGGCGCGGGCGACGTGCGCACGCACGAGATGCTGGTGATCGAGTGGACCGACGCGCCGAACCTCGACCCGTCGCCCACGTGGTTCCTCACCGCCGCGCAGACCTGCGCGCTGCGCGCCGACCTCGGCGGGCTCGGCACGGCGACGCTCACCCTCGACCCGGAGCACCCGCCGGTGCCCGACGCGCGCGAGCTGCACCTGCTCGTCACCGAGATGGCGTGCAACAACGGTGAGGACGCGGAGGGTCGGGTGCGGCTGTCCGCGCTCGCCGTGCGCGACGACGCCGTCGAGGTGACCGTCGGCGTCGAGCCGCGCACGGGCGGGGCGAGCTGCCCGTCGAACCCGCCGACGCCTTTCGTCGTCGAGCTCGACGAGCCGCTCGGCGGCCGCGTCGTCCTCGACGTGTCGGTCCACCCGGCGCGGGAGGTCGTGCTGCCCTGACCCGGCGGGTCAGGCCCCGTCGAGCCCGAGCACCCGGCTCGCGTTGCCCGCGTAGAGCGCCGGCAGGAGGTGTGCGGGGAGGTCCGCTCCCGAGATGGCCCACCGGCCCTGCGGCGGGACCGGTTCGCCGGGGGCGTAGGAGAAGTGCTCGTCGGCCGTCTCGAGGAACCGGAAGTGCGTCTCGAGCTGCTCGCGGGACAACGGGAACGCGTCGGTGCCGAACAGGACCCGGTCGGGGAAGTCCTCGACGAGCCGGCGGAAGCGCCGTGGCTGACGCCCGAGCTCGCCCAACCGGCCCGCGACGTCGACGACGAGGTTCGGAGCGGCCCGCAGGAGCCGTGAGACGTGGTCGAGGTCCTCCGCGACGCAGCCGACGTGCGCGCCGACGTAGGTGGTCCCGGGCGTCGCGACCAGCAGGCGCTCGAACGCATCGAGCAGGTGCTCGAACGACGGGTACCGGGAGCGGTCCGCGAACGACCACGACGGTTGCGCGGCGAGCTCGTCGACGCGCTCGTTGTACCGGTCGAGCGGGTCGAAGAACGCCTTCGGGTCGGCGACGTGGATCAGGACGGGCAGCCCGAGCTCGCCCGCGAGCGCGAGCGTCTCGACGACGCGAGGGTCGTCGGGCGCGACGAGCGCGCCGTCCGGGCCGGTGACGGTCAGGCCGAGGTTCTTCCACACCTTGAGCCCGCGCGCACCGCGCGCCGCGGCGTCGCGGAGCTGGCGCTGCACCTGGAGCTCTCCGCCGGCGTGGGCGAGCGCGGTCCAGTCGACCTGGCAGAACGTGAGGAACCGGTCCGGGTGCGCACGGTCGTAGCGGTCGAGGTTGGCCTCGAGCTCGTCCCCCCACAACCCGTCGAGGTTGACGACCGTGCGCACGTTCGTCCGGTCGAGGAGGTCGAGCAGCGCGGGGACGTCGGGCGCGCACCAGTCCCCGGTGAGCCAGCGGCCCAGGTGGTTGTGGACGTCGACGGCGGGTACCGCGGCCCGGGGGACGTCGGTCCGGGGGAGCTGCACGCGGGCGCGCGGCTCCCAGTCGGCGAGCCGGAGGTCGGGTGCGGGCGGCGCCGGGGGCGGGGTGGCGTGGTGGAGGGGTTCGGTCACGCTTCCGAGCATCAGTCCCGCGCGCGCAGATTTCACGGATGTTACGCGAATCGATCATCTGGAGTGAGTGAATGCGCCACTCTGCGTGACTATCGCGCAGAGGATGAGCAGGATCTTGGGCATCGGGTCCGCAGCGCGCGGTACCCACCCACCGCTGGACCCGGGGTCACGGCCCCGCCGACGACAGGACAAGCACGTGAGCCCGAGCGCCGTCACCGAGCGTGAGATCCACAGCCAGCCCGAGGTGTGGGCCAAGGCCCTCGCGGGCGGACCTGCCACCGGCTCCGTGCTCGGCGCGCCCGGCGAGCGCGTCCTCGTGCTCGGGTGCGGGACGAGCGCGTTCGTCGCCGAGGCGATCGCCGTCCTGCGCGAGGACGCCGGCCTCGGCGAGACCGACGCCGCGTACGCGTCGGAGTGGCACCCGACGCGTCGCTACGACCGCGTGGTCGTCATCAGCCGTTCCGGGACCACGAGCGAGTGCCTCGAGGCGCTCGCGGCCGTCCCGGCCGGCACGCGCACCGCCGCGGTCGTCGGAGTCGCCGGAACGCCCGTCGCCCTCGCCGCGGACGACGTCCTCGTGCTCGACCTCGCGGACGAGGAGTCGGTCGTCCAGACACGGTTCCCGACCACCGTGCTCGCCGTCGCCCGCCAGGCGTTCGGGGAGAACCTCTCCGATCTCGTCGAGCAGGCCGAGCGGGCGCTCGCGGCGCCGCTGCCCGTCGAGCCGGGCGCGTTCGAGCACTTCGTGTTCCTCGGCCGCTCGTGGGCCTACGGCCTCGCTCAGGAGGCAGCGCTGAAGATCCGCGAGGCGGCGCAGGCCTGGTCCGAGTCCTACCCGGCGCTCGACTACCGGCACGGGCCGGTCGCCGTCGCGACCGACGCGACGCTCGTGACGCTGCTCGGCGACGACGACCCGGCGCTCGCCGAGGACGTGCGGCGCACCGGGGCGACCGTCGTGCACCTCGACGGGGACCCGCTGGTCCAGCTCGTGCAGTGCCAGCGCCTCGCCGTCGCCCTCGCCACCGACCGCGGCCTCGACGCCGACGCGCCGCGCCACCTCACCCGCTCCGTCGTCCTCGGCTGAGGACGACCCGCGACAGCCCGTCACCGACGGGGACGCAGTACCCGGACACTCGACGAAGAGACCGCCCAAGAGACAAGGCCGACAATGTTCCGTCATCCCACCCGCCGCCGTCCCGACCGTCCCCACGCCGTGGCCCGGGGAGCCGCAGCCTCGGTCGTCGTGTCCGGCGCGCTGCTGCTCGCCGCGTGCTCGTCGGGGACGCCGGGGGCCACGACCCTCGACCCCGAGGCCGACGTCACGCTCACGTGGTGGACCGGTCAGGCCGACCAGGCCCAGACCATCCTCACGGGCCTCGCCGAGGAGTTCGAGGAGCTCCACCCCAACGTGACGATCGAGGTGTCCTCGGGGGCGCCCTCGACGGAGGACCTGCTGCAGAAGCTGTCGTCCTCGTTCGCGGGAGGCACCTACCCGGACATCTCCTACGCGTTCGGGTCCTGGGCGAGCGAGCTCGCCGAGTCGGAGCGCACGCTCGACATCACCGACCAGGTGAGCGACCCTGACGTCGGCTGGGACGAGTTCTCCGGGGCCGCCCGCGCCACCGCCCAGCCGGACGGCGAGACGACGATCGGCTTCCCGGCCGTCGTCGACAACCTCTCCCTCCTGTACAACAAGACGGTGTTCGACGCCGCCGGCGTGGACTACCCCACCGAGGACTGGACCTGGGACGACTTCCGCACCGCGGCGAAGGAGCTCACGGACCCCGCGACGAGCACCTACGGCTACGCGTACGGCGTCTCCGGCTCCGAGGAGACGACCTGGCAGTTCTGGCCGCACCTGTGGCAGCGGGGCGGCGAGATCCTCGACGAGTCCGGCACCACGGCGACGTTCGACTCCGACGCCGGCGTGGACGCGCTGACGTTCCTGCGCGACATGGCCGTCGAGGACGGGTCGGTCTACCTCGACCAGACGGACACCAAGTTCACGCAGATCTTCGCGAGCGACCAGATCGGCATGGTCACGTCGGGGCCGTGGACCCTGTACGACCTCCAGGTCGCGGGCACGGAGTACGGCGTGGTCCCCCTGCCCGCCTACGACGGCGAGCACACGACGATCTCCGGCGCCGACCTGTGGGTCCTGTTCGACCACCAGGACGCGAACCGCGAGCACTGGGCCTACGAGTTCACGAAGTGGCTGACCGACCCCGAGCAGGACGTGCGCTGGAACGTCGTCTACGGCAACCTCCCGCTGCGCGAGAGCGAGATCGACTCGCCGGAGTTCCAGGCGCAGGTCGCCGCGATGCCCGGCCTGGACGTCATGGCGCAGAACAGCGAGAACGCCACGATCCCGCGCCCGACCGTGCCGGGGTACGTGAACCTCTCCGAGGCGGTCGGCACGGCCGTCTCCGAGGTCCTCCAGGGCAAGGGCGAGCCGCGCGAGGCGCTCGAGCACGCCGCCGCCGAGTCGAACGACGCGCTGGCGGACCAGTGACGACGACGCTCGCGCCCACCCCCGCCCGGCGCGCCCCGCGGCGCCGCCGGACGGGGGAGGCGCTCGCCGGGTGGGGCTTCGTCACTCCCGCGACGCTCCTCGTCGTCGGGCTGTCGATCTTCCCCGCGGTCTGGGCGTTCCTGCTGTCGTTGCAGGACTGGAACGGCTTCTCCACCCCCGAACCGGTGGGCGCGGACAACTACCGGCGCATGCTGACCGACGCCGAGCTGGGCGCCGCGGTGGGGCACACGCTCCTGTACACCGCGCTGTTCGTCCCGGCCTCGCTCTTCCTCGGGCTCGGCCTCGCGGTCGCGCTCAACCGCCGGCTCGTCCTGGTGGGGATCTACCGCACCCTCGTGTTCCTGCCGTTCGTGGTCTCCGCGGCAGCCACCGGCATCCTCACCACCTACCTGTTCAACCCGCAGTTCGGGTTCGTGAACAACGTGCTCCGCGTCCTCGGCCTCCCGCAGCAGGGCTGGCTCGAGGACCCGTCCCAGGCGATGGTCGTCATCACGATCATGTCGTTGTGGGGGCAGGCCGCGTTCACGACCGTCATCTACCTCGCCGCGCTCCAGGACATCCCGGTCGAGCTCGCGGAGGCCGCCCGCGTGGACGGGGCGAACCGGTGGCAGTCGTTCTGGCACGTGACGTTCCCCCAGCTCGCACCGGTCACGGTGTTCGTCGCCATCTGGCAGACGATCCAGGCGATCCAGCTCTTCGACCTCGTCTACACGACGACGCGCGGCGGCCCGCTCGGGTCGACGGAGACGGTCGTGTACTACCTGTGGAAGGCGGCGTTCAAGGAGCTCGAGTTCGGGTACGCCTCGGCCGTGGCGTACGGGCTGTTCGCCGTGACCCTGCTCATCACCATCGCCGTGACGCTCTACTCCCGCCGCACGAAGGTTGGTGGACTCTGATGCCGACGACCGTTCCCGGACCCGCTGCCCCCGTCGCGCTGCCCGGCGGACCGCACGCGCTGCCACCCGGCGCCCCGGACGGCCCGCCGACCGCCGCCGCGACGCCCGCACCGCGCCGCCGGCGGCGGCGTTCCTGGCTGTGGCACCTGCTGCTCGTTCCGGTCGCGGCGCTGTTCGCGACGCCGTTCGTGCAGATGTTCCTCACGTCGCTCACGCCCGAGGCGGAGATCAACCGGTTCCCCCCGCGGTTCTGGCCCTCGCAGCTCACGCTCGACGGCTACGTCAAGCTCTTCACCGAGACGGACGTGCTGCGCTGGACGACGAACACCGTCCTCGTCTCGGTCGTCGCCGTCGCGTCCCACATCGTGCTCTGCTCGCTCGCCGGGTACGGGTTCGCGCGGCTCAAGTTCCCGGGCCGCACTTTCGGGTTCCTCGCGATCATGGCGACGATCATGATCCCGACCCAGCTCCTCATGGTCCCGACGTACGTCCTCTTCGCGCGCATCGGCATCATCGACACGCTCGCCGCCGCGATGGTCCCGTGGCTCGCGTCGGCGTTCGGGATCTTCCTCATGCGCCAGTTCTTCCTGTCGCTGCCGCCCGAGCTCGAGGAGGCGGCCGTCCTCGACGGGTGCTCACGGCTCTCCACGTTCTGGCGGATCATCCTCCCGCTCGCGCGGCCCGCGCTCGCGACGCTCGCGATCTTCACGCTGCTCGGCTCGTGGAACGACCTCGTCTGGCCGCTCATCGCGATCAACGACCCGTCGTCGTTCACGCTCCAGCTCGGCATCACGAACTTCCAGGGCGCACGCCGGACCGACTGGTCGCTGCTCATGGCGAGCAACGTCGTCGCGACCTTGCCGCTGGTGCTGTTCTTCCTGTTCGCCCAGCGCCAGTTCATCGCCACCATGACCTTCACGGGAGTCAAGGGATGACCACGCCCTCCGCCCTGCCCGCAGCAGCCGACCGGACCGCCCCACGACCCGTCGTCGTGGTCGGGGACGCGAACGTCGACCTCGTGCTGCGCGGTGACGTCGTCCCGCGCTTCGGCCAGGCCGAGCAGCTCGCCGACTCAGGCGACCTCGTCCTCGGTGGCTCGGCGAGCATCGCGGCCGCCGGTGTCGCGCGCCTCGGGGTGCCGACGACGCTCGTCGCGCGGGTCGGTGCGGACACGTTCGGCGCCTTCACGCTCGACGCGCTCCGTGGTGCGGGCGTGGACGTGTCGGCGGTCGAGGTCGCCGGAGACGAGGCGACGGGGCTCTCGGTGATCCTCTCCACCCCCGACGACCGGGCGATCCTCACCGTCCCGGGCACGATCCCGACCCTCACCGGCTCGCACGCGCTCGCCGTGCTCGACGGCTGGGCCGGACCTCCTGGCGTCGTGCACGTCGCGTCGTACTTCCTCCAGCCGCGCCTGGCCGCCGACCTGCCCACCGTCCTCGCGGACGCGCACGAGCGCGGGTGGGCGACGAGCCTCGACACGAACTGGGACCCCGCCGAGCGCTGGACCGGGCTCGCGGACCTGCTGCCCCACGTGGACGTCCTGCTGCCGAACCGCAACGAGCTGCGCGCCGTCGCCGCCGCCCTGGGCGCCCGCTCGCCGCAGGGTTCGGCGGACGAGTCCGACGTCGCGCTCGCCCGGGCGGTCGCTGCGCGCGGCCCCCGCGTCGTGGTCAAGGACGGTGCGCGGGGCGGGTGGTCCGTGGGACGCGCAGGCGTCGTCGTGCGCGTCCCGGGGCTCGCCGTGGACGTGGTCGACACCACCGGCGCCGGTGACAGCTTCGACGCCGGATACCTCGCGGCCCTCGCGCACGGGATCGAGGACGAGGCCGAGCGGGTGCGCTGGGCGGCCTGCGCCGGCTCGCTGTCGACGCTCGGCCCGGGAGGCACTGGAGCGCAGGCCTCGCTCGCCGTGCTGCGGGCCGCGCTCGTATGATCTCCGCGCTCGCCCTCAGCCCCTCGCTCGACGTCACGTACGTCGTCGACGCGCTCGAGGGGATCCAGCGCCCGCGCGAGGTCCGTCGCGTCGGCGGCGGCAAGGCGCTCAACGCGGCCCGCGCCGCCGCGACGCTCGGCGCGCGCACGGCGGCGGTGGCGGTCCTCGCCGGGGGGTCGGGCGAGGACGTCGCGGCAGGGGCGAGAGCCGACGGCGTGGACCTGCACGTCGTGCCGGGAGAGCACCCGACGCGCACCTGCGTCTCGGTCCTGGCCGCGGGGACAGGTGCGCTGACCGAGATCTACGAACGTGCCGTCCCGGTGGGGTCGGCCACGCTCGACCGTGCCGTCGGGCTCGCGCTCGACCTCGCCGCGCACGAGGGCGGATGGTGGCTGCTGTCCGGAGGGCTCCCCGGCACCATCGCGCCGAGCGTGGTCGGCACCGTCGTCGGTCGGCTGCGGGCGGCGGGTGCCTACGTGGCGGTGGACAGCCACGGTCCGGCGCTCGCGGGCGCCGTGGAGGAGCGACCGGACCTGGTCAAGGTGAACCGGGCCGAGGCGGCGGAGCTGCTGGGCGTCCCTGCGGACACGCCGGGTCCAGGGCTCGTCACCGGGATCCGCCTCCGGTCGGGCGGCCTCGTGGTCGTCACGGACGGCGCGGAGGGGGCGTGGGCGAGCGACGGCACGAGCGTCCTGCGCGTGCGGCTCGAGGGCCACGTCGGCCCGTTCCCGGTGGGGAGCGGCGACTCGTTCCTGGGCGGGATGCTCGTCGCGCTCGACGCGGGGGCGTCCCTCGCCGAGGCGGTGGCGCTCGGTGCCGCCGCGGGCACGGCCAACGCCCAGGTCCCTGGAGCGGCCGTCCTGGACCCGGAGCTGGTCCGACGCCTGGTCGACGAGGTCACGGTCGAGACGTCGGCCGTCCCCGTGGCGTAGCCCCCGACCGGGGGCAGTGCAGCTCGGTCGGCTACTCGGTCGGCCGCCCGGACGTGACCGGGGCGTCGTCGGGCACCACCTGGACGTCGACGCCGGCCGACGCGATTGCCTCCAGCGCCGCCGGGTCGGCGGACGAGTCCGTCACGAGCACGTCGATCTCCTCGAGGTCCGCCATCTTGGCGAGCGTCACGCGCCCCACCTTCGACCCGTCCGCGACCACGACGACGCGCTCGGCGTGCGCGACCATCGCGTGGTTGGTGCGCGCCTCGGTCTCGTCGTGCGTCGTTGCGCCGCCGCGCACGCTGATGCCGTCCGTGCCCAGGAAGGCCGTGCCGACGTTGATCGCGTTGAACGTGTGCTCGGCGAGCACGCCGACGGCCTCCAGCGAGCTCGACCGGACGAACCCGCCGGTCATGATGACCTGCAGGTTGCTGCGCGCGGCGAGCTCGGTCGCCGTCGTCAGCGCGTTCGTGGCGATCGCGAGGTCGGGGCGCGTCGCGAGGGCGCGTGCGACGGCGGCCGCCGTCGTGCCGCCGCTGATCGCGACGGAGTAGCGTCCCGGCGGGAGCAGCCCGGCGGCGTGCTGGGCGATGCGCAGCTTCGCCTCGCGGAACCGGGAGTCGCGCAGGAGCACCGGGACCTCCGTCGTGGGGTCGAGGGCGCGCACCCCGCCGTGCGTGCGCAGCACGAGGCCCTGCTCCTCCATGTCCGCGAGGTCGCGCCGCATCGTGGCCGAGGAGACGCCGAGCTCACGGACCAGCTCCGTGAGGCGTGCCGTGCCGTGCTCGTTGACGTACGTCAGCGCCCGCATCATGCGGTCGCTGCGCTTGTGGGAGATCGCGCGGGGCGCGGCGTCGGGTGCGACGGACATGCGCTTCCTTCCGGCGGTTGCGGGTGGGTGCCCGATGCTCTCGGCAGCGGACGAGGCAAATCGCTCACTCAAAGTGAGTGTTATCACCGAAATCTGATCGTATTCTTGCACAGTGCGCTCGACGGCGCCCAGGATCGTCGACATGGTCAGCATCGCGTTCGTCGGCGCCGGGAGCGTCGTCTTCACCCGCCAGCTCGTCGCCGACATCCTGCGCTACCCGGAGCTCGCCGACGCCCGCCTCGTGCTGCACGACATCGACCCTGAGCGACTCCGCGTCGCCGAGGGCACCGCGCGTCAGGTGAGCCGCCAGCTCGGGGCGTCGGCCACCGTCGAGGCGTACGCCGACCGTCGCCGGGCCCTCGACGGTGCCGACTTCGTCGTCAACATGATCCAGGTCGGCGGCATCGACGCGACGCTGAAGGACCTCGAGATCCCCGCGCGCCACGGCCTGCGCCAGACCATCGGCGACACGACCGGCGTCGGCGGCGTGTTCCGCGCGCTGCGCACGTTCCCGGTGCTCGAGGGCATCGCGAACGACATGCGCGAGCTCTGCCCGCAGGCGTGGCTGCTCAACTACACGAACCCGATGGCGATGAACGTGTGGTGGATCTCCACGGTCGCCCCTGACCTCAAGGTCGCTGGGCTCTGCCACTCCGTCTACTGGACCGCGCACGACCTCGCGGAGCTCGTGGGCGTCCCGGTGGAGGAGACGCGGTACCGGGCCGCGGGCGTCAACCACCAGGCGTGGCTGCTCGAGTGGGAGCACCAGGGAGAGTCGCTGTACCCCCGGCTGCGCGAGACGATCCGCCGGGACCCCGGGCTCGAGCGCCGCGTGCGCGTCGAGATCTTCCGCCGCCTCGGGTACTACCCGACGGAGACGAGCGAGCACTCGTCCGAGTACCTGCCGTGGTTCCTCCGCTCCGACGAGCAGATCGAGCGCTACCGCCTCCAGCCGCTCGAGTACGTCGGCATCAGCCGGGAGAACGTCGCCGAGTTCGAGGCCGCGCGGCGCGCGCTCGCCGCTGGCGAGGACCTCGCGCTCGAGGACGGCGCGAGCGAGTACGCGCCCCAGATCATCCACTCGCTGGTCACCGGGACGCCGCGCGAGGTGCACGTCAACGTCCCCAACCACGGACTGATCGACAACCTGCCCCAGGGTGCGGTCGTCGAGGTCCCGGCGGAGGTCGACGGAGACGGGTTGCGTCCCGTGCCGATGGGCTCGCTCCCGGTCCAGTGCGCGGCGCTCAACCAGCCGTACGTCTCCGTCGGGGCGCTCACCGTGGAGGCGGCGCGCACGGGCGACCCCCGGCTCGTGCGCCAGGCCGTGCTCATGGACCCGAACGCGTCCTCGACCCTCACGCCCGAGCAGATCTGGGCCCTGTGCGACGAGCTCGTCACGGCGCACGGCGACCTGCTCCCCGAGCCGCTGCGCGCCCTCGTGCCGGCGGGTGCCCTGTGACCTTGGCCGCGACGGGCAACCTCGTCGCTGCGGCGGCGCGCGACGGCGGGGCCGTGCTCGCGTTCAACGTCATCACGCTCGAGCACGCCGAGGGCATCGTCGCCGGCCTCGAGGACTCCGGGGCTCCCGGCATCCTGCAGATCAGCGAGAACGCCGTCCGCTACCACGAGGGCCGCATGACGGCGCTGGTCGCGGCCTGCCGCGAGATCGCCGTCGGCGCGCGCGTCCCCGTCTCGCTGCACCTCGACCACGTCCAGGACGCCGGCCTCGCGCGCCAGGTCGTCGACCAGGCGTGGCGCCTCGGGATCACCTCGATCATGGTCGACGCGGCGCACCTCGACTACGCGGACAACGTCGTCGCGACCCGCGACCTCACGCGGTCCGCGCACGACACCACGCTGTGGGTCGAGGCCGAGCTCGGGGAGATCGGCGGCAAGGACGGTGCGCACGCGCCCGGTGTGCGGACCGACCCGTACGAGGCGGCGTCCTTCGTCGCCGCGACGGGCGTGGACGGGCTCGCCGTCGCCGTCGGCAGCTCGCACGCGATGACGAGCGCGACCGCGGAGCTCGACCTCGACCTCGTCGAGCGGATCGCTGCCGAGGTCCCTGTCCCGCTCGTGCTGCACGGGTCGTCCGGCGTGCCCGCCGCGATGCTGCGCGACGCCGTCGCGCGCGGGATCCGGAAGATCAACGTCGGGACGGCGCTCAACGTCGGCTACACGCGCCAGGTGCGAGACTTCCTCGACGCGCACGACGCCGTCACCGACCCCCGCACCTACCTCGCCCCGGCGCGAGGAGCCGTACGCGACGCCGTCGACCGGCTCTGCACGCAGGTGTTCGCCTGACGCACCTCGGACCGTCCTGCATCTCCTGATCGGCACCCCCACCATGGCGCGCGGGCAGCGCGTCACGACGAGAGGAACGAGCACATGAGACGAACGACGACCGGCCTGGCCCTCGGCTCGGCGCTGGCGCTGACCGCGTGCGCGAGCGGCCCCGCCGTCGGCGACACGAACCCCGTCCCGGACTCGGCGCGCACGACCACGACCGACGTCACGAGCGCGGCCGCGGTCGAACTGCCGCCCACGAGCGGGATCCTCGACTATCAGCTCGGCGGCGCGTACGACGAGGTCGACGCCGGTTCCGGTCCGGTGACCCCCGACGTCGTGGTGCGCGACGCGACCGCGACGCCGCTCTCCGGGGCGTACAACGTCTGCTACGTGAACGGCTTCCAGACGCAGCCCGACGACGCCGACGTCTGGCTCGCGCACGAGGACCTGCTGCTGCACGACGCCGGCGGCGAGCTGGTCATCGACCCGGACTGGCCGGACGAGTTCGTGCTCGACCCCTCGACCGCGGCACAGCGCGAGGGGATCCTCGACGTCCTCGGCCCGGTGGTCACCGGATGCGCCGACGACGGGTTCGACGCGGTCGAGATCGACAACCTCGACACCTGGACCAGGTTCGACCAGATCGACGAGGCGGGCGCGCACGCGCTCGCCACGGCGTACGTCGCCCTCGCGCACGACGCGGGTCTCGCCATCGCCCAGAAGAACGCCGCGGAGATCACGCAGGTCGCGCACGACGACCTCGGCTTCGACTTCGCCGTGACCGAGGAGTGCGCGGTCTGGGACGAGTGCTCCGCGTACACCGACGTGTACGGCGACCACGTGCTGCAGGTCGAGTACCCTGGCCCGCTCGCGGGCGAGGGCCTCACGTTCGCCGACGTCTGCGCTCTCGGCGACCGCGCGCCCCTGACCGTGCTGCGCGACCTCTACCTCGTCACGCCGGACACCGACGTGAGCGGGTTCGACCCGGTCGAGGAGACGGGCGAGCCGTACTCGTACGTCTTCGAGACCTGCTGACTGCGGTGCCGCGGGCGGCGCCCACGCCGTCCGCCGCCCCGTGTCACCAGCCGTCGGGCGGCGCGAGGAGCCTGCGGATGCGCTTCTCGCTCACCGGGCCGTCGGTGCCGAGCTGCTGCGCGAACAGCGAGACACGCAGCTCCTCGACCAGCCACCGCACCTCGGCGAGGTCCGCGGCGCGGACCGGGTCGGCCGGGCCCTGGGCGTAGGCAGCACGGGCGCGCTGGTACGCCTCCTCGACGTCGTGCACGCGCCACGCGAGCTCGGCGTCGCGGTTCGGGTTCGCCTGCGCCTTCTCCAGCCGGTACGACGCCGCGCGCAGGTAGCGCGTGAGGTGCGGCAGCCGTCGGGGCGGGGTCTGGGAGACGAAGCCGTCGTGGATCAGGCCCGCGGCCTGGTCGCGCAGGTCGGTGAGCGTGTTGAGCAGCGCGAGGCTGTTCGACGCGCGGATCTCCGCGTCGAGGTTCCGCGACGCCGTGAGCGCCGCGACCACGTGCCCGACCACCTGGTGCACCTGGTCCTCCAGGTGCGTCCGCACGAACGCCCGCGCCGCCGCGTAGGCCTCGGCATCGCGGATCGTCGCGACCTCCGGCTGCGTGCCGTACTGCCCGCTGCCCCCGCTCGTCAGCGCGATCACCGCGGCGAGCTGGAGGTCCGCGACGAGCGCGTCCGTGTTCCGGTACGGACTGGCCGCCATCGTGAGGGACTGCGTCCCGTTCCACCGGCTCGTGATGCGCCCCGTCTGGAGCGCCGTCTCGGACAGCAGCAGACGCCGCACACCCCGCGCGTGCTCACGCGCCTGCACGTTGGCATCGGCGAGCACCCGCAGCGCGACGACCGGCTTGCCCTTCGCGTCCTGCTCCTCGACGACCGCGGGGTACCCCCGCACGACCACCCCACCCCCGAGGTCCGTCGACACCGCCGCGGGCAGCTCGCCGCCCGTGAGCTCGGGCCACGTCGTGAGACCGGTCTGCTCGGTGACGAGCGCGGTCGGGTCCCCGGCGGCTGCCGCTGCGCGTCCTGCACCTCGCCCGGGCGAGCCGATCGCCGTGGCCGCCCGCCCGTCGTCGGGCCCCGTGGCCTGGCTGTCGCGTGTCGGTGAGCCGGACGCGGAGGTGGTGGAGTGGGCGTCGGATGCGAAGGGCGTGGTGGGACTGGCGGGAGCGCCGTGAGGAACGAGCGGCGCGGATGGTAGCCCGAGCACCGACGCCCCCTCCGCCGCCGGACCCGGCCCCGCACCCGCGGCGCCCGTCCCCGCCCGAGATCCCGCCTCGCGCAACGCCGCACCGACCGCCCCCTTCACCGCGGCGCGGACCGCGGCCTGGTTCTGGGCGGCGAGGCGACGCTGGAGGGCGAGGAGGTCCTTCGACTCGTCGAGGACGACGGACCCGCCGCGGCCGCGCGGGTCCTCGACGCGGAACGTCATGCGCAGGTGCGCGGGCAGGCGCGCCTCCTGCTCGGGGCCCCACGCGTCGTCGGGGATGACGACGTCGCGCAGCGCCCGGACGGCGCGCGTGAACGCGACGTGGAACGGCTCGGCCATGTCGCCCGCGCGGGCCATGTCCTCCCAGGTGGGCGTGTGCTCGCGGAGCCAGGCCACGACGTCGCGCGCGACGTCGGGCGCGGGCACGAGCTGGACGCGGACCGGCTTGGGCAGCGAGCGGATCGTCGCGGTGGCGAGCTCGTCGAGCAGACCGGGGACCATCCAGTCGAACCCGTCGGGCACGACGCGGTTGAGCACGGAGATCGGGACGTGCACGGTGACGCCGTCGGCCTCGGTCCCGGGCTGGAACTGGTACGTCAGCGGCAGGGTGAGCTCGCCCTGGGGCCAGGCCTCGGGGAACTGGGACGTGTCGATCTGCTCGGCGTCGGGCACGAGCTGTTCGAGCGTGAAGGTGAGCAGGTCGGGGTCGCGGCGCCGCGCCGTCTTCCACCAGCGGTCGAAGTGCGCGGCGGACACGACGTCGTCGGGCACGCGCTCGTCGTAGAAGTCGAACAGCACGTCGTCGTCGACGACGAGCCCGCGCTGGCGCGAGCGCGCCTCGAGCTCCTCGGCCTCGTCGAGGAGCTTGCGGTTGTCGCGGAAGAACTGATGGTGCGTCGTCCACTCGCCCTGCACGAGCGCGTGCCGCACGAACATCTCGCGCGCGGCCTCGGGGTCGACCTTGGCGTAGAGGACCTTGCGGTCGGCGACGATCGGCACGCCGTACAGCAGCACCTTCTCGGTCGCGATCGCCGCGCCGCGCTTGGTCGACCAGTGCGGCTCGGAGTACGTGCGCCGCGCGAGGTCGCCTGCGAGGTCCTCGGCCCACTCGGGCTGGATGCGCGCGACGTCGCGCGCCCACAGCCGCGACGTCTCGACGAGCTCGCCCGCCATGATCCACGCCGGCGGCTTCTTGCTCAGCGGCGAGCCGGGGAAGATCGCGAACCGCGCGCCGCGCGCGCCGGTGTACTCGTTGCGCGCCTGCTTCTGCGCGCGCCGCAGCGCCTTGGCCCGGGCCTCGCCCTTGAGGTGCGCGACCGACGACGCCTTCACGTCGCCCGTGTCCTGCATCCCGATCTGCGACAGCAACCCGGACAGGAGCGCCTTGTGGATCGTGTCGCCGTCCCAGGCGCGCTTGTACGCGGCGCTCGTCTCGGCAGCGGCCGGGTCGGGAGCCGTGGTGGGGTCCGCGGCGGGTGAGCCCGACGCACCCTCCGCCGCCGAACCCGAGCCGGAGCGCCCGGCGCGCGGCCTGTACGACATGTCGATACCGAGGGGCTTGGACATCTCGCGGAGCTGGGCGACGACGTCCTGCCACTCGCGGATGCGCAGGAAGTTGAGGTACTCGGCCTTGCAGAGGCGGCGGAAGGCCGACGACGAGAGCTCGTGCTGCTGCTCGCGGACGTACTCCCAGACGTTGAGGTACGTGAGGAAGTCGGAGTGCGGGTCGGTGAAGCGCGCGTGCGCCTGGTCGGCCTGCGCGCGGACTTCGGCGGGGCGCTCACGGGGGTCCTGGATCGACATGACGGCGGCGATGATCGCGACCTCCCGCGCGACGCCGAGCTTCGAGCCCTCCCAGATCATGCGGGCGAGGCGCGGGTCCATGGGGAGCTGCGCGAGGACGCGCCCGACCTCGGTGAGGCGCGTGACGCCGTCGGACGAGGCGAGGGCGCCGAGCTCGGTGAGGAGCTGGACGCCGTCGCGCACGGCGCGCGTGTCCGGGGGCTCGACGAACGGGAATCGGGCGACCTCGTCGGGGGTCTCGACGACGCCGACGGAGATCATCTGGAGCAGCACGGACGCGAGCGACGTGCGCAGGATCTCGGGCTCGGTGAACTCGGGCCGGGAGACGAAGTCGTCCTCGGAGTAGAGCCGGATCGCGATGCCGTCGGCGACTCGGCCCGAGCGGCCGGAGCGCTGGTTGGCGCTCGCCTGGGACACGGGCTCGATGGGAAGCCGCTGCACCTTGGTCGCCTTGGAGTAGCGCGAGATGCGTGCGGTGCCCGGGTCGACGACGTAGTGGATGCCCGGCACGGTGAGCGACGTCTCGGCGACGTTGGTCGCGAGCACGATGCGCCGCGAGGAGTGCGCCTGGAACACCCGGTGCTGCTCGGCCGACGACAGCCGCGCGTACAGCGGCAGGATCTCGACGCGCTGCGGGTGCTTCGCGTCGGTCACGCGGTCCTTGAGGTGTCCGGTGAGCGCGTCGGCGGCGTCGTGGATCTCGCGCTCGCCGGACAGGAACACGAGGATGTCGCCGTGCCCCTCGCGCATGAGCTCGTCGCACGCGTCGACGATGCCGGTCACGAGGTCCTTCTCCTCGGCGCCGGCGCGACCCTTCGCCTTCCCGGAACCGGGGTCGACGTCGGGGGACAGCGGCCGGTACCGGATCTCGACCGGATAGGTGCGGCCGGACACCTCGACGACGGGCGCGGCGTCGGGCAGCGCGTCGACCACGTAGTCCGGGGCGCCCCCGAGCGACGCGAGGTGCGCGGGGGAGAAGTGCTGCGCGAAGCGCTCGGAGTCGATCGTCGCCGACGTGATGATCAGCTTGAGGTCGGGGCGGCGCGGCAGGAGCCGCGCGAGGTAGCCGAGCAGGAAGTCGATGTTGAGGGACCGCTCGTGCGCCTCGTCCACGATGATCGTGTCGTACGCGAGCAGCTCCGGGTCGCGCTGGATCTGCGCGAGCAGGATGCCGTCGGTCATGACCTTGACGAGCGTGTCCTCGCTGGAGGTGTCGGTGAACCGCACCTGGTACCCGACGACGCCGCCGAGCTCCGTGCCGAGCTCCTCCGCGATGCGCTCGGCGACCGTGCGCGCGGCGATGCGGCGGGGCTGGGTGTGCCCGACCTGGCCCGCCCGGCCCCGGCCGAGCTCGAGCGCGATCTTGGGGAGCTGCGTCGTCTTCCCGGAGCCCGTCTCGCCCGCGACGATGACGACCTGGTGGTCGCGGATCGCGGCGGCGATGTCCGCGCGCCGCGCGCTGACGGGGAGCTGCTCGGGGTACGTGATCGGCGGGACCGTCACGCTCTCGCGCGCCTGCGCGGCCCGCTCGAGCTGCGCGCGGCTCACCTGCCGTGGGCCCGACGCCGTCCGCTCGCCCCGCCCGCGTCGCGTCGGCCCCGTGGTCGTCGAGGTGCCCGACGTCGGGCGGTCGCCTCGACCACGGCCGCGGCGGTTCCCGCGGCGCCGGCGACCCTCGCGCGGGGTGCCCTCGGCGGCGCCGTCCCGCTGGGGAGGGCGCGCGTCAGGCTGGTTCGCTGCGGGCTCGGTACTCACGACGGTCCATTCTCTCAACCCGTCGCAACTTCATTGCTCCCGAGGGCGGGACGACCCTGGCGGACAGTGCTGTCATCTTGCTAGCGTGGTTTCTCGGAGGTGGTCGAGATGGCGACGCTGACGATCCGAGGGCTCGACGACGACGTGCGCGAACGGCTGCGTGCCCGGGCCGCAGAGCACGGCCGGTCCATGGAGGCGGAGATCCGCGCGATCCTCACGTCTGCGGTGACGGCACCGAGCGGGTTGGAACGCGGGCTCGGCACCTTCATCCACAGCTCGTTCGCCGACGCCGGGCTGACGGTCGAGCTCGACCTGCCCCCGCGCTCGGAGCACGGACGCGCCGTCGACTTCTCCGACGAGCCGGGCGGGTCGGACCGCGAGGTCGCGGACGCGTGATCGTCCTCGACACGAACGTCGTGTCCGAGGCGATTCGCCCGGTACCCGAGGCGCGCGTGCTCCGCTGGCTCGACGCGCAGGCTCCGGAGGCGTTGTGGATCACGGCCGTCACCGTCGGCGAGATCGTCCACGGCGTGGCTCGGCTGCCCGAGGGGCGGCGCCGGGACCGCCTCGCCGCGCTCATCGAGGAGCACGTCACCACGACCTTCTCGGGCCGGGTGCTCGCGTACGACGCCGACGCCGCGCGCGTCGGTGGCACCCTCCTCGCGCTCCGCGAGCGAGCGGGGCGGCCGATGAGCATGGCCGACGCGCAGATCGCCGCGATCTGTCGCGTGCACGACGCGACGCTCGCGACGCGCAACGTCCGCGATTTCATCGGCACCGGCGTGGCCGTCGTCGACCCGTGGGGCACCGGGCCGTCCTGACCGAGCGCGCTCAGCCGAGCGCGTGGCGCATGACGACGCGCGGCACGCCGCCGCTCACGCCGGTGGTCGGGGCGGCGCGCACGAACCCGGCCCGCTCGAACAGCGCGACAGTGCCGACGTACCCGGAGATCACGTCGACGCGCTCGCCGCCCGTGTCCACGGGATAGCCCTCGACGGCCGGCGCGCCGTGCGCGGCCGCGTGCTCGACCGCGCCGGCGAGCAGGCGGTGCATCAGCCCGCGGCGCCGGTACCCGGCCCGGACGACGAAGCACACCGCGCTCCACGCGTCGAGGTCGTCGACGAACGGGATGGTCCGGGCGTTCATCAACCGGCGGTAGGTGCTGCGCGGCGCGACGGAGCACCAGCCCGCGACCTCGCCGTCGACGTAGGCGAGCACGCCCGGCCCGGGGTCGGTCGTGCACAGGTCGGCCATGAACCCGGGGCGGTCCTCCGCGCTGACCCGGCTGTCGCGGTAGGACATGCACCAGCACCCGCGCACGCCCTCCTTCCGCGGGCCCACCACGGTGGCGAAGTCGTCGTAGCGCCCGACGGCGGAGCGCACCTCCACGTCCATCCCGCCCAGGCTAGGCGCGCCCACCCACGCGGGCGAGCGCCGCCGTCGGGCCTCACGCCGGGGGTGGGGCGGGCGCAGACCGCCCCGACGAGTCAGTCGGGCGTCGCGCGGGCGTACCGGGCGGCGAGAGCGTGCACGTGGTCGACGAGTGCCTGCGGCTCCGTCACGTGGAAGTCCAGGCCCAGCATCCCGACCCACACCGCGACGACCTCGACGCTGTCGCCGCCGGTGACGAGGACGCAACGGTCGTCGTCGAGCGGCTCCACCGTGCCGACCGTCGGGTTGATGCGCCGCAGCACCTCCTCGGCGGGCGCGTCGACGACGACCCGGGCGTGGACGGTCCACCCGGTGCGCGCGACCTCCCGCACGACGAACTCGGTCATGTCCCCGGGGAAGTCCACCGGTGTGAAACGTCGCCCGCCCGGCACGCGCAGCACGAGCCAGTCGACGCGGTAGGGACCCCACGCGCCGGTCTCCGGGTCGCGCGCGACGAGGAACCATCGGCGCTGCCACGCGACGAGGCGGTACGGCTCGAGCTCCAGCGGCTCGTCGCGGTAGAAGCAGCGCAGGCCCTGGTGGTCGCGCACTGCGTCGGCGAGGGCGGTCAGCGTGTCCGGGTCGACGACCGGGTCCTCGACGTTCGAGTCGGTGTTCGCCGGCCCGGCGGCGCTCGCGGACCGCAGCGCGACGAGGCGGCGGCGCAGCCGGTCCGGCATGACCTGCTCGAGCTTGGCCAGCGCGGACGCACCGGACTCCTCGAACCCCGCCGTGCCGGTCGCGGCCCGCAGCCCGACGGCGACCGCGACGGCCTCGGCGTCGTCGAGCAGCAGCGGGGGCAGCCGGGCGCCCGCGCCCAGCCGGTAGCGACCGCCCGGCCCGCGCACGGCGTCGACGGGGTAGCCGAGCTCGCGCAGGCGCGCGACGTCGTTGCGGACGGTGCGGTCCGTGACGTCGAGGCGCGCGGCGAGCTCGGCGCCCGACCAGTCGGGACGAGACTGGAGCAGCCCGAGCAGGGCGAGCATGCGGGCCGAGGTGGAGGCCACGGGTCCCTCCGAGAGAGCGCCGGAAGAAAGTCGGAACCGAGCCAGAATAACGGAACAAACCGTTCCTGAACCCTGCGTAACGTCGGTACCAGAGCAGGGCACGAGGCCCCGCCCGACCGAGGAGGCAATCATGAGCAGCACGACCCTCGAGCACCGCCCGTTCTCCGTCGCCGTCCCGCAGGCCGACCTGGACGACCTGCGCGAGCGCCTCGAGCGGACCCGCTTCGCGCCGGCCGCCCCCGGCGACTCCTGGGACTACGGCACGCCCGCGTCCTACCTGCACGACATGGTCGGGCGCTGGACGGCGTTCGACTGGCGCTCCGTCGAGGACCGGGTGAACGCCTACCCGGGCTTCCGCACCGAGATCGACGGCCAGCCGATCCACTACCTGCACGTGCGCTCGCAGCACGAGGACGCGACGCCGCTGCTCCTGGCGCACTCGTACCCCGGGTCGTTCCTCGACTTCCTCGACATGATCGACCCGCTCGTCGACCCCGTCGCGCACGGCGGGCGGCCCGAGGACGCGTTCCACCTCGTGATCCCGTCCATGCCGGGCTTCGGGTTCTCCACGCCCGTCGTCGGGGACACCGACTGGACCATGGCGCACGTCGCTCGCGCCTACGACGTGCTCATGCGCGACCTCGGCTACGCGTCCTACGGGATCCACGGCAGCGACGGCGGCGCGATGGTCTCGCGCGAGCTCGCGATCCTCGACCCGGAGGGCTTCCGCGGCGCCCACGTGCTCCAGCTCTTCTCCTTCCCGTCCGGCGCGGCGGGCGAGATGGACGGCTTCGGCGAGAAGGAGTTCGCGGCGCTCGGTCACCTCCAGTGGTTCCAGTCCGTGGGCGCCTACAACACGATGAACGCGTCCCGCCCGCAGACGATGGCCGCCGGCCTCGCGGACTCGCCCGTCGCCGTCCTCGCGTACCACGAGCTGTTCGAGAGCTTCGGCAACGGGACGAGCCTCGTGAGCGCCGACCAGGTGCTCGCGCAGGCGACGCTCTACTGGCTGACGAACTCCTACGCGACCGCCGCGCGCTACCACTACGCCGAGCAGCGGTCGGGCGTGGAACCGGTCGTCAGCCAGGGCCGGATCGGCGTCGCGGTGTTCAAGGACGACTTCCAGACGATCCGCGCCTTCGCCGAGCGCGACAACGCCCGGATCGAGCACTGGTCCGAGTTCCCGCGCGGCGGCCACTACGCGTCGCTCGAGGTCCCCCTGGACGTCGTCGCCGACCTCCGGGTGTTCTTCGCCTGACACCGGGGTCGTCGAGAACGGGGCGACGCGCCCTCGACCACGACGTCGCTGTCGTCATCGGCCGGATGACGACAGCGACGTCGTGCTCGGCGCAGAATGGGGCGGTGTTCGACCGACCCGTCACCCGCCTCGAGCCCCTCCCGCGCCGTGTCCGGGTGCACGCCGTGCAGGAGACGTCCGGGGCGCTGCGGCGCATCACGTTCCGTGACGCCGTCCCGACCGGGCACGACGACGGGCGGGTGGCCGGGCCGGGTGCCGACGACTCGGGCGGGACCTCGCTCGCGACGCTGCGCGCACCGGGCCCGGACGACCACGTCAAGGTCTTCCTGCCTGACCCGGCGACCGGCGTCCTGCACGCCCCGACGCTCACGACCGACGGCGCGCTCCAGCGCCCGACGGGCGTCGTGTCGATCTCGCGCGAGCTGACGGTGCGGGCGACGCGGACCGTCGACGGCGTCCCGGAGGTCGACGTCGACTGCGTGCTGCACGGCGGCGGCGACCCGGGTGCGCCGCCCACCGGCGAGGGCGGCCCGGCGTCGGCCTGGGCTGCGGGTGCCGGGATCGGCGACGAGGTCGTGCTCGCGGGTCCGACGACGAGCCGGGGCGTGCCGGAGGGCGTCGCGCGGCTGCTGCTCGTCGGGGACGAGACCGGGCTGCCGGCGCTCGCGCGCTGGGTCGACGCCGTCGGGGCGGACGTGCCGGTGACGGCGATCGTGGAGATCGGCGACGACGTGGACGAGGCGTTCGTCGAGGACGAGCTCGGCCGCGCGACGCTCGAGCTCCTGTACCGCACCGACGGGCCGGGCCAGCTTGCGGAGGCGGTGCGCGCGCTCGGCCCGCTCGACGCCGGCGAGTACGTGTTCGGCGCCGGAGAGGCGACCGACCTCGCCCAGGTGCGCCGCGACCTGCGGCGGGGCTGCGCACGTCCCGCCCAGCTCGCACTCCACGGCTACTGGCGCCGCGGCGTGGTCAACCTCGACCCCGACGCACCTCTGGACCCAACCGACCCCGACTGAGCGGGGGCCCGGTTCGTGTGCGCGGGGGACCCGGGTCAGCCGCCGTGGAGCACGTCCACGGCGAGCCCGCGCCCGGCGACGGCGAGCCGCGCGTCGTTCGTCCACAGGGCCGTGCACCCGTGCACCTGCGCGGCGGCGAGGTGGAGCGCGTCGGGCGTGCGGAGCGACGAGGCTGCGCGGAGACGCGCGGCACGCTCGAAGACGGTCGCGTCGAGCGGCACCTCGGCGAACAGCCGGAGTGCCGCGCGGTACCGGTCCTCGAGCTCGACGTCCCCGGACCGGAGCGGCCCGACGAGGCACTCGAGCCGGACGAGCGGGCTGATCGCGAACTCCTCCTCGCCGTGCCTGGCGAGCAGCCCGCGCACGTGCGCCCCGCGCTCCGCGTCCTCGACCAGGTAGTTCACGAGGCACGTGTCGAGATAGATCACTCCCAGCCCTCGCGCTCGGCCTCGATGGCGGCGTCGACCTGCTCCGCGGGCCTGGGCGAACGCGTCGCGTGCGGGTGGTCGTCCAGCCACTCGACGATCGCCGCGCCTGTCCCGTGCGCGAGGTCGGCGCTCACCGGCACGAGCCGGACCAGCGGTACACCGCGGCGGGCGATGACCACGTCCTCGCCCGCCGCGGCACGGTTGACGAGCTGAGAGAGGTTGTTCTTGGCTTCGAGCACATTGACCTGCACGGCGCCTCCTCGGTGTTCCGACGACCTGATGGCCAGGATACCTGGCCAGGTCTGTCGGGCGGAACCCCGTGGAGGAGATCTGTCCGGGCGCGTGCCACCGGCCGTCTGCCGGAGGCGTAAACCGGCTGCGGGTGATCCCGCGCCGGGGGAGAGTGAGGTCATGACGCGTCTCCTGGTCCTCGGCGGCTCCGACTTCGTGGGGCGCGCCATCCTCGACGACGCCCTCGCCCGCGGGTGGGACGTCACGGCCCTCAACCGGGGCAGCACCCCCATGCCGGACGGCGTCCGGCAGCTCGTGGGTGATCGCACCCGGCCGGACGGCCTCGACGCGCTGCTCGCCGACGACGTCCCGCAGACGTGGGACGTCGTGGTGGACACGTGGTCGTGGGCGCCCGTCGCGGTGCGCGACGCGGCGCGCGCGCTCGCGGGCCGGCTCCCCGGTGACAGCCGGTACGTCTACGTGTCGTCGCGGTCGGTGTACCCGTTCCCGCCCGCGCGCGGCGCCGACGAGGGCGCCGCGCTCGTCGAGGGGGACCTGGACGACGAGGCGTCCGACGACTACGCGCGGGCCAAGCGTGGCGCGGAGATCGCCGCGGTGGACGCGCTCGGCGACCGCGCGATCCTGCTCCGCGCCGGGCTGATCCTCGGACCGCGCGAGAACGTCGGCCGCCTGCCGTGGTGGCTGCGGCGCGTCGCGCGCGGCGGGCCGGTGCTCGCGCCGGGGCCGGCGGACCTGCCGCTGCAGTACGTCGACGCGCGCGACCTCGCGGCGTTCGCGCTCGACCTCTCCACGAACCCCGCGCTCGCGGGCGCGTCGGGACCGGTCGACGTCGTCAGCGCCCCCGGTCACACGACCATGGGCGAGCTGCTCGCGGCGTGCGTCGCGGCGACGGCGGACGACGCCGCGGCCGCCGGCAACCCGCCCGCCGAGCTGGTGTGGGTCGAGCCGGAGGCCGTGCTCGCCGCGGGGATCGCGCCGTGGACGCAGCTCCCGGTCTGGCTCCCGCCCGGTGAGCTGCACGACGCGCTCCACGGCTCGGACACCTCGCGCGCCTACGCGCTCGGCCTGCGCACGCGCGACGTGCGCGAGACCGTGCACGACACCTGGGCCTGGCTCCGCACGCTCGACGCCGCGGGCGAGGCGACGCCGCAGCGTGCGGACCGCCCCGCCGTCGGGCTCCCGCCGGACCTCGAGACTGCTGCTCTCCGCGCTGCCGGAGGCTGAGCAGACGGGCCCCCGACCCAGCCCACCCTGCCCGAGCATGACGTTGCTCGCCGTCGGGCGGGGGCGGGTGGGGTTCAGCGCTCCGCGAGGAGCTCGCGGACGCGCGGGATGACCAGCGTCCCGTAGAGCTCGATGCTGCGGAGCATCGTCGCGTGCGGCAGCGTGCCGGTCGAGTACTTGAGGTCGAACCGGCCGGCCCCGAGGAGTCGCACCGTCCGGGCGATCTTGCGCGCGACCGTCTCGGGCGAGCCGACGTAGAGCGACCCGTCGCGCACGTCGTGGGCGAAGCGCCCGCGGTGGTAGGCGGGCCAGCCGCGCTCGCGCCCGATGCGGTTGTTCATCGCCGCGAAATGCTCGTAGACCTCCTCCTGCGCCTGCTCGTCCGTGTCGGCGACGTGGCCGGGCGAGTGGACGCCGACCGGCAGCATCGGGTTGCCGAGCTCCTCGACGGCGCGGTGGTAGAGGTCCACGTACGGCCGGAACCGTTCGGGCTCCCCGCCGATGATCGCGAGCATGAGGCCGAGCCCGTGCCGCGCGGTCCGCACGACCGACTCGGGCGAGCCGCCCACGCCGACCCACGTGCGGAGCCGACCGCTCTCGGTCTTGGGCCAGACCTCCTGGTCGGCGAGCCCGGCGCGCGTCGTGCCGGACCACGTGACCGGACCCTCGTCGAGGAGGTGGACGAACAGGTCGAGCTTCTCCTCGAACAGCACCTCGTAGTCGGCGAGGTCGTACCCGAACAGCGGGAACGACTCGATGAACGACCCGCGCCCGAGGATGACCTCCGCCCGCCCGCCGGACAGCGCGTCGAGCGTCGAGAACCGCTCGAACACCCGCACCGGGTCGTCGGAGCTGAGCACGGTCACCGCCGAGCCGAGCCGGATGCGCGACGTCCGCGTCGCGATCCCCGCGAGCACGACCTCCGGCGCGCTGATCGCGAAGTCCGCGCGGTGGTGCTCGCCCACGCCGAAGAAGTCGACGCCGACCTGGTCCGCGAGGACCGCCTCCTCGACGACGTCACGGATCGTGCGTGCCCCGCTGAGCAGCGCACCGTCCGGGCCTGCGGTCACGTCGCCGAACGTGTCGAGGCCGAGCTCGACGGCGGCGGGGTCGGCCGGGGTGCGGTCGGGTGCGGTCGGGGAGGTCGTGTCGTCGGTCATCGTCTGCTCCTGCGGTCGGTCGACCGTCGGGGGACCGGTGCTCTCACCGGCGGCGCGGTCGTGCGCCGTCTCAACCGTGCCGGGTCCGTCCTTCTTCCGCGACCCGTCCGGTCCCGCGGCGACTCGCGGCCGGGGCACGACGACGGCCGCCGCCCCGGGAGGGGACGACGGCCGTCGGGCGTGGCGCCGGCGCGCGGCGCGCCGACTCAGTAGGTCGAGACGTCGCCGCTGGCGACGAGCGCCGCGATGGCGACGACGTAGATGATGAAGCCGATGGCGCCGAGCACGGTGAAGATGATGCTGAGGATGAGACCCCACTTGGCGAGCTGGTTGTCGAAGCCCGCCTCCTTGCTCTTCTTGCGCGCGATCGCGCTGACGACGATGCCCGCGATCGCGAAGACGAACGCGAGGACGAAGCCGACGATGCCGAGGGTCTTGCCCGGGTCCTCGATCGGAGCCGAGTAGCCGGCGGGAGCCTGCGGGGCGGCGGGGTACTGCTGGGCCATGATTCTTCTGCTTTCTGGTGGGGCCGACGTGGTCGAGTCCGGACGGGGCGCAGACGGGGTGCCGTCCGCGCGACTGCGGGCCTCATTGTGGGGCATGGCGCGTGTGCCTGAACAGGGGGAGTTCTCCCCGATGTCAGTGAAAGAGCGACAAAAGGGATAGGGGCGACGTACTACCCCGCCGTCGGGTCGCTCGGCGCGTAGAGCCGCACCGCACCGTGCCGCATCGTGAGACGGACGGTGACCGGTCCGGCACCCGCGGCGCCGTCGAGCGCGAGCGTCTCGCCGTCGTGCGCGAGCACCACGGGCGGCGCCGAGGCGGCCCCTGACGAGGGCCCGCCGTCGGGTCCGTCCGGGCCGACCACCGCGCCCCGCGCCGGGAACCGGAGCTCGAGCGAGGGGACCGCCGTCGCGTCGACGACGAGGTGCCGCCGCACGCCCGGGACCCGGCGCGCGAGGCGGGTTCCCGTGTCGCCCGCCGCGACCTCGAGGAACGTGCGCAGCCGGCTCGCGCGCCGCTCCGCGCGGGCCGTGCGGACGTCGAGCACGCCGTCGTCCAGCCGGCGCCGCTCGACCGGGGCGAGGCTCTGCGGGTAGTAGCGGTTCACGCCCGCGAACAGCGACCAGTACTCACCCTCGTGCCCGTCCACCGCCATCCGCACCCGGTGCGCGCGCCGCAGCACCCGCGCAGCGGCGAGCACCGCCGCCGGCCACTTGCCGAGGCGGTGCTCGTGCTTCTCGCGCTCGGTGACGAGCTCCGGGTAGACGCCCGCCGAGAAGGTGTTGAGCACCGTCCGTGGCGGGCCGTCGTCCCCGTCGACCTCGAGGTCCGCGACGTCGATCGTCACGCCCGAGCCGGTGCGGACAGCCGCGACCGTCGCGCCCATGGAGGTGAGGTCGGCCGCCCGCGCGAAGTGGTTGAGCGTGCCGCCGGGGAAGACGGCGAGCGGCAGGTCGTGCGCGCGGGCCGCCGCCGCGGCCGTGGCGACGGTGCCGTCGCCACCGCTGATGCCGAGGGCCCGTGCGCCGTCCGCGGCGGCGTCGTCGTACAGGCGGCGCAGGTCGTCGTCCTCGCTCAGCACGTGCACCACGGCGCGCGGGAGGCCCTCGCGCAGCGCGACGAGCGGGTCCTCCTTGAGCAGGCGGCCCGACCCTGCCGCGGGGTTGACGACGACGAAGAGCCCCACTCCGTCGTCGAGCGCCGGGACGACGGCGGGCGGGCCGGCGGGCACGTCGGGGCCGCGCTCTGCCCCGCCGGGCACGAGCGCACGACCCACGAGGGCGACCCCCGCCCCGAGCGCGGCGCCCGCGGCGACGTCCGAGAACCAGTGCGAGCCGGTGTGGAGGCGCGAGTACATCACCGCTCCCGCCAACGGCGCGAGCGCCAGGCCCAGCGTGGGCCACTCGACCGCGACGCCGGTGACGAACGCCGCCGCCGACGCCGAGTGGCCGGACGGGAACGACGGCGACGTCGGCGGGTCGGCGAGCCGGCGCCACAGGGGCAGCGGTTCGAGCGAGGGTCGCTCGCCGCCGAACACCGTCTTGCCGACGACGTTCGCGAGGAGGCTCGAGACGAGCAGCGAGCCGTAGCCGCGCAGCGCCGCCTCGCGCCCGAGCCGGCCGGTCGCGGCGATCCCGAGGGCCGTGCCCGCCCACAGCACGCTGTGGTCGGCCGCGGTCGACAGGCGCGAGAGGGCTGCGTCCGCGAGGGATCCCAGGGCGCGGCGGTTGGTCCAGCCGTTGACCGCGCGGTCGAGCCGGGCGACCCCGGGGAACGCCTCGTGCGGTTTGACGATCCCGGTGACGCGCGGCATCCCGCCATCGTAGGAAGCGTGACGACGGACCGCGCGGCGGCGTTGGTTTCCCGCGAGGTCGACCCCTCCGTCACGAGATCGACCTCCCGAGGGTCGATCTCGACCGTGCGGGTCGATCTCGCGAGAGCTGGGGAGGGCGGGTCAGACCCCGGCGCGGCTCGTCTCGCCACGGAGCACGTCGATGTGTGCCTGAAGCCGCTCGAGCGCGACGGCGACGCCCTCGCCCGCGTCGTGCGCGAGGTCCGTCGCGTACCGGAGCTGCGCGGACGCGGCATCGAGGGCGACCTGCGCGTCCGCCAGCGCGACGGCGGCCCGGCCGTCCGCGGCCTCGTCGCCGTCGGTCGCGCGGTCGAGAGCGGAACGGGCCTCGTCCGTCGCTGCCTGGACCGACTCGACGGCGTCGAGCACGTCGTTGCGGAGCACGGGGTGGAGGGCGGGGAGCTGGGCGTGGACGCGGTCGAGGTCGTCACCGATCGTCTCGGTCTGGACCTGCGCGTCGGCGATGAGCTGCTGGACCTCGGCGGCGGTCGCCGTGGCGCACATCGGGAGCATCATGGAGAGCGCGAGCAGGCTCGCCGCGGCGAACCGGGCAGACGTGCGCGTGCGCTGCGGCGTCGTGGGCTCGCTCGTCCTCGCTGACATGGCACCCAGTCTCCCGGTCGAACCTGAGAAGAGCCAGGGAATCGTGGGCGAATTCATGGAGATTTCGCACACAGCGCACGGGGGCGACACGTCGCCCGACGTCCGGAACGTGCGCATCCCGCCGAGCGGAGGGTCAGACCCGGACGAGGCGGCGGCGCCGTGCGGCGGCCACGCGGGTCCCGATCAGGCCGTGGCGGGGGCTGAACAGGTACGCGAGCGCGAACGCGACGCCGAGCGCGACCACGACGGTGCCGCCCGACGCGGTGTCGAGGTAGTAGCTCACGTAGATCCCGACGACCCCGCACACCGCCGCGACGAGCGGCGAGATCCACAGCATGCGGGAGAACCGGTCGGTGAGCAGGTAGGCCGTCGCGCCGGGAGTGATGAGCAGCGCGACCACGAGCACGACGCCGACCGCCTGGAGCGCGACGACGACGGTCAGCGCGAGCAGGCCGAGGAGCAGCGCGCCGAGCCGCCGTGGCGACAGCCCGATCGCGTGCGCGTGGGTCGGGTCGAACGCGTAGAGCGTGAGGTCGCGCCGCTTGAGCACGACGACCGCGAGCGTCACCGCGCCGAGGACCAGCACCTGCACCAGGTCGGCGCGCGACACCCCGAGCAGGTTGCCGAACAGGATGTGGTTGAGGTCGGTCTGGCTGGGCGTGACGGAGATGAGCACGAGGCCGAGCGCGAAGAGCGTCGTGAACACGACCCCGATCGCCGCGTCCTCCTTCACGCGGCTCGTGTCTCGGACCGCGCCGATGAGCAGGACCGCGAGCAGCCCGAAGACGAGCGCCCCGAGCGCGAACGGCGCCCCCACCACGTACGCGAGCACGACGCCGGGCAGCACGGCGTGCGAGACGGCGTCGCCCATGAGCGACCATCCGACGAGCACGAGCCAGCACGACAGCACGCCGCACACGATCCCGGCGGTCACCGTGACGGCGAGCGCGGTGCGCAAGAACTCGAACGACAGGGGTTCGAGGAGGGTGGCGAGGAGGTCGGTCACGGGGCCACCTCCACGCCGAACGCGAGCGCGAGGTTCTCCGGCCGCAGGACCTCTGCGGGCGTCGAGTGCAGCAGGACGCGCTGCTGGAGCAGCACGGCCTCGTCCGCGAGCTCGGGCAGGGCGTGCAGGTCGTGGGTCGAGACGAGGACGGTCGCGCCGCCGGCCGCGAGCTCGCGCAGCAGCGCGGTGATCGTGGCCTCCGTGCGCTTGTCGACGCCCGCGAACGGCTCGTCGAGCAGGAGGATGGTCGCGCCCTGCGCGAGCCCGCGCGCGACGAACGCGCGCTTGCGCTGCCCGCCCGAGAGCGCGCCGATCTGCCGGTCGGCCAGGTCGGTGAGCTCGACGCGCTCGAGCGCGTGCTCGACCGCCTCCCGGTCCGCGGGCCGGGTGCGCCGCGTGAAGCCCTGGTACCCGTAGCGGCCCGTCATGACGACGTCGCGCACGCTCAGCGGGAACGCCCAGTCGACGTCCTCGCTCTGCGGTACGTACCCCACGGCCTGGGCGCGCCGGGCGCGCGCCGGGGGTGCGCCGTCGACCAGGACGGTGCCGCGGTCCGGGCGCACCATGCCCATGACCGCCTTGAACAGCGTCGACTTGCCCGACCCGTTCATGCCCACGAGCCCGCACACGGTCCCCGGACCGTGCGCCGACCCGAGGGCGAGGGTCGCGCCGTCGAGCGCGAGGACGTCGCCGTAGTGGACGGTGAGGTCGCGCACGTCGATCGCGGGCGTGCCCGACGGCGCCCGCTCGCCCGCGCTCACGCGTCGCCCTCGGTCGTCGTGCCGGCGAGGCCCGCGACGATGGTCCTCGTGTCGTGCCGCAGGAGGTCGAGGTAGGTCGGCACGGGGCCGCCGGGCTCCGAGAGCGAGTCGACGTAGAGCGTGCCGCCGAACGCCGCCCCGGACTCCTGCGCGACCTGGCGCATCGCCTTGTCCGAGACCGTGGACTCGCAGAACACGGCCGGGACGTCGTGCTCCTCGACGAACTCGATCGCGCCGACCACGGACCGCGGTGTCGCCTGCTGCTCCGCGTTGACCGCCCAGAGGTACTGCTCGGCGAGGCCCGCGTCGCGCGCGAGGTAGGAGAACGCGCCCTCGCACGAGACGAGCGCGCGGTGGCCCTCGGGGAGCGTGTCGAGCGCGTCGGTGAGCTCGTCGTGCACGGCCGCGAGCTCGGTCGAGTACGCCGCGGCGTTCGCCGCGTAGTCGTCCGCGTGCGCCGGGTCGAGCTCGGCGAACGCGTCGGCCATGTTCTGCGCGTAGAGCTGACCGTTGACGGGCGACATCCACGCGTGCGGGTTGTCCTTGCCCTGGTACTCCTCGGCCGTGTCATCGCCGAGCGGGTCCTCGATGGGAAGAGCGTCGACGCCCTCGCTCACGACGACGTGCGGCACGTCCAGCCCGTCGACGAACCGCCCGAACCACGCCTCGAGCCCCATGCCGTTGTCGAGGATCAGGTCCGCGTCCGCCGCCTTGCGGAGGTCGCCCGGCGTCGGCTCGTAGCCGTGGATCTCCGCGCCCACCTTGGTGATCGACTCGACGCGCAGGTGGTCGCCCGCGACGTTCTGCGCCATGTCCGCCAGCACGGTGAACGTCGTCAGGACGACGGGCCGCCCGTCGTCGACGGAAGCCCCGCTCCCGGCGTCGGTCCCGGCCGAGCACCCCGCGACGGCGAGCGCGGCCACCCCGGCCGCGACGGCCACGCGAACGAGGGATCCTCCGGTAGCCCGGGAAGCAAAGTTCGGCATACCGAAAAATCTAGTCCGGGAGACCGGTGAACGCAACGCCCGCGCCACCCACGAGAGCACCTGACTGCCGAGGTAGAGCCCTGGTCCGCCGAGGTAGAGGCCTGGTAGCAGCGCGGGCGTACCACGCCTCTACCTGGCGCTACCAGGCCTCTACCTCGCGCCGAGGCGGCGGCTCACCTCGGTCGCGGCGCGTCCGACGGCGGCGGCGAGCTCGGCACGTCGGGCGGGCGGGGCGTCGTCGGCCCAGAAGGTGAGGGCGATGCCGGCGACGGGGAGGCCGGTGTGGTCCACCGCCGCGTGGGCGACGGACGCGAGACCGGGGGTGACCTCGCCGTCCTCCTCGGCCCACCCGCGCCGTCGGACACCGCGCAGGACCTCACGCAGGGCCCTGAGGGACTGCGGTCCGACGCCCGTGCGGTCGGCGAACGCGGCGGCGCTCGGGAAGAGGGCGCGGACCTGGGCGGCGGGCAGGCCGGCGAGGACGGCGCGACCGCTCGCGGTGAGGTGGGCGGGGAGGCGGACGTCGACGTCGGTCACGAGCGTCGGGCGGCGCGGCGCGCGCTGCTCGACGAGGTAGAGGACCTCGCGCCCGTTGAGGACGGCGAGGTGTGCGCTCTCGCCGGTGGACTCGACGAGGCGCGCGACGACGGGCCGCGCGAGGCGGGCGAGCGGCGCCTGGCGCGCGTACGCCGACCCGAGCGCAAGCGACGCGGTGCCGAGCCCGTACCGGTGCTCCTCGGGGAGGTGCGTCACGAACCCCTCGTCCACGAGGACGGAGAGCAGGTGGTACACGGTCGAGCGGGGGAGCCCGAGGCCCTGCGCGACGGCGGCCGCGGGCGACGGGCCCGCCTGCGCGGCGAGGTAGGTGAGCACGCGGACGGCCTGGCGCGCGGCGGGGACGTCGCTCGGCATGGAGACCACGGTAGGCGCGTGGCACGATCGAGGCGTGACGACCCTGCCCGACGACCAGCGCCTGCGCGACCTCGCGCGGCTGCGTCGCGTCCGGGACCGGATCGACCGCGAGTACGCGCAGCCGCTGGACGTCGCCGCGCTCGCGGCCGGCGTGCACGTGTCGGCGGGGCACCTGAGCCGCGAGTTCAAGGCGGCGTACGGGGAGTCGGTGTACGCGTACCTCATGACGCGGCGCATCGAGCGCGCCAAGGCGCTGCTGCGGCGCGGCGACCTGAGCGTCACGGACGTGTGCTTCGCCGTGGGGTGCTCGTCGCTGGGGACGTTCAGCACGCGGTTCACCGAGCTCGTGGGCGTACCGCCGAGCGTCTACCGGCGCCGTGCGGCGGAACCCGACGCCGCTTCTCCCGCGCCCGTGGAGTCCCGGGCGGCCGCCGCGGCCGCCTCACGCGGCATCGGGACCGGCGCCGACCCCGGTGCGGAGCGCCTGGACGGGATGCCGGCGTGCGTCGCGCGCCGCGTCACGCGACCGGTCAGGAATCGAGAAGCGCCGGCGGGACGACGGTCCTAGCGTCGTTCCCATGAACCTCACCATCAACTCCAGCTTCCTTCCCCAGACCGACCCCGACGCCTCGCTGGCCTTCTACCGCGACGTCCTCGGCTTCGAGATCCGCAACGACGTCGGCTACGAGGGGATGCGGTGGATCACCGTGGGCCCGGCCGACCAGCCGGACACGGCGATCGTGCTGCACCCGCCGGCCGCGACGCCCGGCCTCAGCGACGACGACAAGCGCGCGCTCCTGGAGATCGTCGCGAAGGGCGCCTACTTCGGCGTGAACCTCGCGACGGCGGACGTCGACGAGACGTTCGCGCGGATCGAGGCGGCGGGGGCGGAGGTCGTGCAGGAGCCGATCGACCAGCCCTACGGCGTGCGCGACTGCGCGTTCCGCGACCCCGCGGGTAACGAGATCCGCATCCAGCAGCGCCGCTGAGGGTCGTCAGACCCGGCCGCTCGATCCGGCGGCCTCGAGGTCGAGCGTGAGCGCGAGCGGCCCGAGCTCGGCCGCGACCTGCGAGAACTCGGCGACGAGCGGGGGGATCGGCCCGGCGCGTCGGACGAGACCCCAGCGCAGCACCGGCCGCTCGTCGAGCGGCACGTAGGCCACGTCCGAACGTTCGAGGTACCGGATGCCCTGGGCGCACGCGACGGCGACGCCGTCGCCGGACATGACGCGCCACAGCACCTCCTCGCGCGTCGGGGCGGTGCCGCCGCGGTCGGGCTCGCTGCGGGGGACCGGGCTGACGGCGTCCTCCCAGTAGTCGGGGACCGGCAGCCCGGACGGGAGGACGTTCTCGTCGGCGAGCTCCGCGACGGACACCGACGAGCGCGCGGCCAACGGGTGCGTGCGCCCGACGGCGAGCACGATCGGCTCGGTGAAGGTCACCGGACCGACGGCGAGGTCCTTCTCCTCGACGGGCAGCCACAGGAGCGCGACGTCGACCTCGCCGTCGCGCAGGAGGCGGAAGGGCTCGTCGATGCGGACCTCGCGCATGCGGAGGTCGACGTGGGGGTTGCGGGCGCGGAAGAGCGCCGTGACGGGGGCGAGCTCCTGCCAGAGCGGGCCCATGACGCCGAACGTCAAGGTCTCGCGCGCGGCCCGCGCGGTGCTCGCGGCGGACTCGACGCCCTCGAGGATCCGGCGGTACCCGGCCTCGAGGTCGGCGCGGAGCTGTTCCCCGAGGGGCGTGAGCGTGACGCGCCGGCTGGTGCGCTCGAACAGGGGCGCGCCGATCCGGCGCTCCTGCTTGGCGATCGCCTGGCTCACCCGGGGCGCGGACACGTGCAGGCGCTCGGCCGTGCGCCCGAAGTGCAGCTCCTCGGCGAGCGTCAGGAAGATCTCGATGTCGCGCAGCTCCACCCGACGATCGTCGCGTTCGTTAACCCCGCGCGCAACCAGCGTTGCGGGATCGGCCGTTGTTCGCGTGACCCTCCGGCCCGAGCCTGGAAGGGCACGGCGAGAGGCGCCGGGCAGGAGCGGGAGGAGACGACCATGGCCGTCGTCAGGACGCACCGGTACACGGTGGAGACGGGCCGGCTGGCCCAGATGCTCGAGCAGCGCAGCGCGCTGATCCAGGGGCTGCGCGCGGCGAACCCCGCGTTCACCGCGGCGACGCTCGTCCGGCTGGAGGACGGGACGTACCTCGACATCTGGCGGTGGGACTCGGCCGCCGCGATGCATTCGGCGGCGCAGGCGGCTCGCGACGTCCCGCTCGTCGGGGCGACGCTCGGCCTCACCACCGACCACGAGGCGCTCGACGGCGAGGTGCTGGACGAGCGGTGAGGAGCGCCGTCGTCCCCGGTCACCACGGCGGGGGACGTCGGCGTCGACAGGCGGGTCGCGACCGACGCGGCCACGCAGGGCACGGCTGGACCGACGCAGGAGGAGCAGGACGATGAGCACCGAAGGACGCACGACGAACGGCGCGGGACGCGCCCCGGGCACACCCGGACGGTTCTCGCGCTGGATGCAGCGCCGCTCGAACGCGCGCCTCGTGCGCAAGGTCCGTGGCGGCAAGGCCACGTTCATGGGGATGGACGTCCTCGTGCTGCACACGGTCGGCCGCCGCAGCGGCGCGCCGCGCGAGACGCCGCTCATGTGGCTGCCGGACGAGGGCGACGCCGTCCTCGTCGTCGCCTCGGGTGGCGGCAGCCGCAACCCGGACTGGCACGCCAACCTCGCGGCCCACCCCGACGACGTCGCGATCGAGCTGCCCGGGCGGGCGCCCGTCGCCGCGGTGCCGCACGAGCTCGACGGCGCGGACCGGGAGCGCGCGTGGCAGCGCGTCGCGACGGCACAGCCGCGCATCGCGAGGTACCAGAGCAAGGCCGAGCGGCAGTACCCGCTCGTGCGGCTCACCCCGCGGTGAGTTCCGCCCGCGCGGCCGGTCCTGTCACCGGGTCTGCCGCGCGGCGCAGCAGAAACCACGCGCCGGAACGACCGGCTCTCGGGCAGACTTTCACCGGACTGCCGAGGTCGACCGGTCGGCGCCGTCGACCGGCCGGTCGACCGGCTCGCCGGCGGAGGCGCGACGAGGCTCGACGACGAGGAGACACGATGAGCACGGCAACGACGACGAGTACGCAGACCTCGGTGCCCCAGGACCCCGACGGGCACGACGTCATCCGGGTCCAGGGGGCACGGTCGAACAACCTCCAGGACGTGAGCGTCGAGATCCCCAAGCGACGCCTCACGGTGTTCACGGGGGTCTCCGGGTCGGGCAAGAGCTCGCTCGTGTTCGACACGGTCGCCGCGGAGTCCCAGCGCCTCATCAACGAGACCTATCCGGCGTTCCTCCAGGGCTTCATGCCGACGCTGGACCGCCCCGACGTCGACGTCCTCGAAGGGCTCACGACGGCGATCGTCGTGGACCAGGAGCGCCTGGGTGCCAACCCGCGGTCCACGGTGGGCACCGTGACCGACGCGAACGCGATCCTGCGGGTGCTGTTCAGCCGGTTCGGCGAGCCGCAGGTGGGGCCGCCCACGGCGTTCTCCTTCAACATCCCCGCGCGCAAGGCGAGCGGCATCATGACGTCGGCGACGGGCGAGAAGACGATCGTCCGCAACGCGATCTACCACGGCGGCATGTGCCCGCGGTGCGAGGGGCGCGGCTCGGTCTCCGACCTGGACCTCACGGAGATCTTCGACGACTCGAAGTCGCTGCTCGACGGCGCGATCAAGGTGCCGGGGTACACGGCCGACGGCTGGATGGTGCGCGGGTTCGTCGAGTCCGGGTTCTTCCCGGGCGACAAGCCGGTCCGCGAGTTCACCGAGAAGCAGCTCCAGGACTTCCTCTACAAGGAGCCCACCAAGATCAAGGCGGCGGGCATCAACCTCACGTACGAGGGCCTGATCCCCAAGATCCAGAAGGCGATGTTCTCCAAGGACGTCGACGCGCTGCAGCCGCACGTCCGCGCGTTCGTCGAGCGCGCGGCGACGTTCGCCGCGTGCCCCGACTGCGGCGGCACGCGCCTGTCGGAGTCGGCGCGCTCGTCGAAGATCCGCGGCGTGAACATCGCCGACCTGTGCGCGATGCAGATCACCGACCTCGCCGCCTGGATCCGGGACCTGGACGACCCGAACATGGCGCCCGTCGTGAACGCGCTCGGCGACAACCTCGCGTCGTTCGTCGAGCTCGGGCTGGGCTACCTCAGCCTCGACCGGCCGTCGGGCACGCTGTCGGGCGGCGAGTCGCAGCGCATCAAGATGCTGCGCCACCTCGGGTCGTCGCTCACCGACGTCACGTACGTGTTCGACGAGCCGACCATCGGCCTGCACCCGCACGACATCGACCGCATGAACGGCCTCCTGCTCCAGCTGCGCGACAAGGGCAACACCGTCCTCGTCGTCGAGCACAAGCCGGAGACGATCGTGGTCGCGGACCACGTCGTCGACCTCGGCCCGGGTGCGGGCACGGCCGGTGGCCAGGTGACGTTCGAGGGCACGGTCGACGGGCTGCGCGCGAGCGACACCGTGACCGGCCGCCACCTCGACGACCGCGCGACGCTCAAGGAGGAGGTGCGCTCGCCGTCGGGCGCGCTGGAGGTCCGCGGCGCGGACGCGCACAACCTCCGGGACGTGGACGTCGACATCCCGCTCGGCGTGCTCGTCGTCCTGACCGGGGTGGCGGGATCGGGCAAGAGCTCGCTCGTCGAGGGGTCGGTGTCGCGGCGCGAGGACGTCGTGACGATCGACCAGGGCGCGGTGCGCGGCTCGCGCCGCAGCAACCCCGCGACGTACACGGGCCTGCTGGAGCCCATCCGCAAGGCGTTCGCCAAGGCCAACGGCGTCAAGCCGGCCCTGTTCAGCGCGAACTCCGAGGGCGCGTGCCCCGAGTGCAAGGGCGCGGGCGTCATCTACACCGAGCTCGGCTTCATGGAGACGGTCTCGACCCCGTGCGAGGACTGCGGGGGCCGGCGGTTCCAGGCCGCGGTGCTCGACTACACGCTGGGTGGGCTGAACATCGCCGACGTGCTCGACCTCCCGGTCGCCAAGGCGCGCGAGTTCTTCTCGTCCGGCGAGGCCAAGGTGCCCGCGGCGAAGGCGATCCTCGAGCGGCTCGACGACGTCGGCCTCGGGTACGTGAGCCTCGGCCAGCCGCTCACCACGCTGTCCGGCGGCGAGCGCCAGCGCCTCAAGCTCGCGACCCACCTGGGCGACAAGGGCGGCGTCATCGTCCTCGACGAGCCGACGACGGGCCTGCACCTCGCCGACGTGCAGAACCTCCTCGGCCTGCTCGACCGGATCGTGGACTCCGGCAAGTCCGTCATCGTCATCGAGCACCACCAGGCCGTCATGGCGCACGCGGACTGGATCATCGACCTCGGCCCGGGCGCCGGGCACGACGGCGGCACGATCGTCTTCGAGGGCACGCCGGCCGACCTCGTGGCGGCCAGGTCCACGCTCACGGGCGAGCACCTCGCGGCCTACGTGGGCGCCTGACCCTCCGCCGGCCCCCCCACCCCACCCGGTGCCGACCAGGTGATCGTGGCGCGTCCTGGTCGACGGACGCGCCACGAGGGCCTGCTCGGCCCGCCGGGAACGTCGGTCGGCAGCAGCGGGGCTCGCCGGGCCGGCGGGGGTGCGGAGGATCCAGGAGTGTCTGGGATCCCAGACTGAAACGCCGCCACCGGGCTCCCGGTGCGCCGGGGCGCGGTGTGTCCTGGGGGCATGGCAGCGACGACGCACTCCCCGGCCGTCCCCGGCCGTCCGGGTCCGGGCGCCCCCACCCCCGGCGCACCGACACCAGCGGACCCCGCCCCGACGGCGGTCCTCGCCCCCGACCCGGCCCGCGGCGCGCGCGTGGTCGTCGTGGGCGACGGCCCGCTGACGATCGACGACGTGGTCGATGTCGCGCGCCACGGCGCGCGCGTCCGGCTCGCCGACGCGGCGGTCGAGGCGATGGCGGCGAGCCGCGCCGTCGTGGAAGGGCTCGCGGATGACGACCGCCCGCACTACGGCGTCTCGACCGGGTTCGGTGCGCTCGCGCGGCGGCACATCCCGGTCGAGCGGCGCGCGCAGCTCCAGCTCAGCCTCGTGCGCTCGCACGCCGCTGGCTCCGGACCGGAGGTCGAGCGCGAGGTCGTGCGCGCTCTCCAGCTCCTGCGGCTCGCGACCCTGGCGACCGGACGGACCGGGGCGCGCCCCGTCGTCGCGCAGACGTACGCCGCGATGCTCGACGCCGGAGTCACGCCCGTGGTCCGCGAGTTCGGGTCGCTCGGCTGCTCGGGCGACCTCGCGCCGCTCGCGCACGTGGCGCTCGCGGCGCTGGGCGAGGGCGAGGTCCGGGACGCGACGGGCGCCCTCGTGCCCGCCGCCGACGCGCTCGCCGCGGCCGGGATCGCGCCGCTCGCGCTGCGCGAGAAGGAGGGCCTCGCGCTCATCAACGGCACGGACGGCATGCTCGGCATGCTCGCGCTCGCGCTGCACGACCTGCGGTCCCTGCTCACGGCCGCCGACGTCGCGGCGGCCGCGAGCGTCGAGGCGCTGCTCGGCTCGGACGCGCCGTTCGCGGCGGACCTGGTCGCGATGCGGCCGCACCCCGGACAGGCGGCGTCGGCGGCGAACCTGCGCGCCCTGCTCGACGGCTCGCCCGTCGTGGCGAGCCACCGCACGCTCGACGCCGAGGGGCGCCCGGAGTGCACGCGCGTGCAGGACGCGTACTCGCTGCGGTGCGCGCCCCAGGTCCACGGCGCGGCGCGCGACACGCTCGACCACGCGGCCGCCGTCGCGCGCCGCGAGCTCGCGTCGGCGATCGACAACCCGGTCGTCACCCTGGACGGGCGGGTCGAGTCGAACGGCAACTTCCACGGCGCCCCGGTCGCGTACGTGCTCGACTTCCTCGCGATCGCCGCGGCCGACGTCGCGAGCATGAGCGAGCGCCGCACCGACCGGTTCCTCGACAAGGCCCGCAACGAGGGCCTGCCGCCGTTCCTCGCCGACGACCCCGGCGTCGACTCCGGCCTGATGATCGCGCAGTACACCGCCGCGGGGATCGTCTCGGAGCTCAAGCGCCTCGCGGTGCCGTCGAGCGTCGACTCGATCCCGTCGTCGGCCATGCAGGAGGACCACGTGTCCATGGGGTGGGCCGGGGCGCGCAAGCTCCGCCGCGCCGTCGACGGCCTCGGCCGCGTCCTGGCCATCGAGCTCCTCACGGCCACGCGCGCCCTCGACCTGCGCTGCGCTCCCGACCTGACAGCCCCCCACGGATCCCTGGGCCCCTCCGCGGCTGACGACTCGACGCGCTCGGAGCTGGCGCCGGCGCGAGGGACCGGGGCTGTGCGCGACCTCGTGCGCACCGTCGTCGACGGCCCGGGCCCGGACCGGTACCTCTCGCCCGACATCGAGGCGGTCACCCGCCTCGTCGCGGGCGGCGACGTCGTCCGGGCGGCGAGCGCCGCCGTCGGGCACCTGGCCTGAGCCCCACCGAAGAAGGAGCGAGAGACATGGCCCACGAGCCGGCCCATCGACTCGGCACCCCCGTCCCCGTCCGCGCCCCGCGCGGCACGACCCTCACCGCGCGGTCGTGGCAGACCGAGGCGCCGCTGCGGATGCTCATGAACAACCTCGACCCGGAGGTCGCGGAGCGGCCCGACGACCTCGTCGTCTACGGCGGCACGGGCCGGGCCGCGCGCGACTGGCCGAGCTACCACGCGATCGTCCGCACGCTCACGACGCTCGCCGACGACGAGACGCTCCTCGTGCAGTCGGGCAAGCCCGTCGGCGTGCTGCGGACGCACGAGTGGGCGCCGCGCGTGCTCCTCGCGAACAGCAACCTCGTCGGGGACTGGGCGACGTGGCCGGAGTTCCGGCGGCTCGAGGCCATGGGTCTGACGATGTACGGGCAGATGACGGCGGGATCGTGGATCTACATCGGCGCGCAGGGCATCCTCCAGGGCACGTACGAGACGCTCGCGGCGGTCGCCGCGAAGCGGTTCGGAGGCACGCTCGCCGGGACGCTCACCCTCACGGGCGGGTGCGGCGGCATGGGCGGCGCGCAGCCGCTCGCGGTGACGCTCAACGGCGGTGCGTGCCTCGTGGTCGACGTCGACCGGTCGCGTCTCGACCGCCGCGTCCGCGAGCGGTATCTCGACGTCGTCGCCGACGACCTCGACGCCGCGGTGCGGCTCGTCGAGGACGCGCGGCGCGAGCGCCGGGCGCTGTCGGTGGGGGTCGAGGGGAACAGCGCCGCGGTCGTGCCGGAGCTGCTGCGCCGAGGCGTGGAGATCGACGTCGTGACGGACCAGACGTCCGCGCACGACCCGCTGTCGTACCTCCCGGTCGGGGTGGAGGTCGCGGACTGGGCCGACTACGCGGCGGCGAAGCCCGACGAGTTCACCGACCGCGCGCGCGAGTCCATGGCGCGGCACGTCGAGGGGATGGTCGGGTTCCTCGACGCGGGCGCCGAGGTGTTCGACTACGGCAACTCGATCCGCGACGAGGCGCGCCGCGGCGGGTACGACCGCGCGTTCGACTTCCCCGGGTTCGTGCCCGCGTACATCCGCCCGCTGTTCGCGCAGGGCAAGGGGCCGTTCCGGTGGGCCGCGCTGTCCGGCGACCCGCGCGACATCGCCGCGACCGACGCCGCCGTCCTCGACCTGTTCGACGACGACCACCTCCACCGCTGGATCCGCGCGGCCCAGGAGCGGGTCGCGTTCCAGGGCCTGCCCGCGCGCATCTGCTGGCTCGGGCACGGCGAGCGCGACCGCGCGGGCCTCGCGTTCAACGACCTCGTGGCGTCGGGCGCCGTCAGCGCGCCGGTCGTCATCGGCCGCGACCACCTCGACGCCGGGTCCGTCGCGTCCCCGTACCGCGAGACCGAGGCGATGGCCGACGGCTCCGACGCGATCGCCGACTGGCCGCTGCTCAACGCGCTGACCGCCGCGTCGTCGGGCGCGACGTGGGTCTCGATCCACCACGGCGGCGGCGTCGGCATGGGCCGCTCGATCCACGCCGGCCAGGTGTCCGTCGCGGACGGCACGCCGCTCGCGGCGGCGAAGCTCGCGCGCGTGCTCTCCAACGACCCGGGCCTCGGCGTGCTGCGCCACGTGGACGCCGGCTACGACGACGCCGTCGCCGCGGCCGAGCGCGGCGGCCTCCGCGTCCCGACGCGGGAGTCCTGATGGGCCACCCCCCGGTGCCGAACCCGGGGTCGTTCCCCACGGGCGGCCGATCCTGGGGAGAGAACCCGGGCTCGGCAGCGTCCGGGTGGGGAGCGATCCCGGGTTCGGGGGGCGGGTCGACGCTCCTCACCGGGATCGGCGAGCTGACGACCAACGTGCCCGGCGGTCCCGGTACGCGTGAAGGGGACCCGACCGGTCTGGTGACGGACGCCGTCGTGCTGCTCGACGGCGGCCGGGTCGCCTGGGCGGGGCCCGCCCGCGAGGCACGCGACGCCGTCGGACGCGCCCTGGACGGTCGCGCGCCGGACGCCACGGTCGACGTGGGCGGGCGCGCCGTCATCCCGGGGTTCGTCGACTCCCACACCCACCTCGTGTTCGCGGGCGACCGCGCCGCCGAGTTCGAGGCGCGCATGGCCGGCCGCCCGTACGCGGCGGGCGGCATCCGGTCTACCGTCGCGGCGACGCGCGCGGCGCCCGACGACGTGCTCCGGGACGGCCTGGCGCGACACCTCGACGAGGCGGCGCGGCAGGGCACGACCACGGTCGAGGTGAAGAGCGGCTACGGGCTCACGGTCGCGGACGAGGAGCGCGCGGTCCGGCTCGCGCGCGAGGTCACACCGGAGGTGACGTTCCTCGGGGCGCACGTCGTGCCGGCGGAGTTCGCCGGACGCGCCGAGGCATACGTCGACCTCGTGTGCGGCGACATGCTCGCCGCGTGCGCGCCCCACGCGCGGTGGGTCGACGTGTTCTGCGAGACCGGCGCGTTCACGCCCGAGCAGTCGCGCCGCGTCCTCGAGGCCGGGGCCGCCGCGGGACTCGGCGTGCGCGTCCACGCGAGCCAGCTCGGCCCGGGAGAGGGCGTGCGCCTCGCCGTCGGACTCGGCGCCGCTGCCGTCGACCACTGCACCTACCTCACCGACGCCGACGTCGCGGCGCTCGCGGGCTCGTGGTCGGGGGCCACCCCGGGCACAGCGCCCGGGGCCGTTGCGACGTCGGGCGCGGGGGCGGTCGCCGGGACCGTGGCGACCCTGCTCCCCGGGGTCGAGTTCTCCACGCGCCAGCCCTACCCCGACGCGCGGCGCCTCCTGGACGCGGGCGCCGTCGTCGCGCTCGCGAGCGACTGCAACCCCGGGTCGAGCTACACGTCGTCGATGCCGCTGTGCGTCGCGCTCGCGGTCCGCGAGATGCGCATGACGGTCGCCGAGGCCCTCTGGTCCGCGACCGCGGGCGGCGCCCTCGCGCTGCGGCGGGACGACGTCGGACACCTCGCCCCCGGCGCGCGGGCCGACGTCGTGCTGCTCGACGCCCCGAGCCGCGTCCACCTCGCCTACCGCCCGGGCGTCCCGCTCGTCGGGGCGGTCTGGAAGGACGGCGTCCGCCTGCCGCCGAGGTAGAGCCTCCCGTCACGAGATAGGGCTCGCCGCGTTCTACGTCGCGACGGGAGGTTCTACCTCGCGGAGGGCGACGCCGGCGGCGAGCTCGAGGACGCAGAGGGCGGCGAGGCGGACGGTGCGGCCGTCGGGGGCGTCGGCGGTGGCGTCGACCTCGACGACGTCGGCGGAGCGGAGGCGCTCGTCGAGCGCCGCGGCCCGGACGAGGGCGCGCAGTTCCCACGCCGCGATGCCGCCCGGGACGCTCGCGGGGCAGCCCGGGGCGACGGACCGGTCGCACACGTCGACGTCGACGTCGAGGTGCACCGGCCCGCCCGCGGCGCCGGCGATCGCGAGCGCCGCCCGCATGACGTCCTCCGGGCCGCGGCGGCGCAGCTCGTCGACGTGCACGACCGTGATCCCCAGCTCGACCGCGCGTCGCGCGTACTCGGCCGAGTTGGCGAAGTCCGCGATGCCGACCTGCACGACCCGCCGCGGGTCGAGGCCGGCCTCGACCAGGCGGCGCACGGGCGACCCGTTCGACACGCCGTCGCGCAGGTCGTGGTGGGCGTCGAGGGTGACGAGTCCCGCGGTGGCGAGGTCGTCGCCCCACGCGCCGAGCGCCGTCGCGACGGTCACGGAGTTGTCGCCGCCGAGCGCGACGAGCAGGCGCGCGCGCTCCAGGGCGGCGCGGACCGCCGCGCGCGTCCGCGCCTCGCCCTCCGCGCCGTCGGGCTCGTCGACGTCGCCGAGGTCCGCGAACGCGAGGCCTGCAAGGTCGAGGTGCGCAGCCCGGCCCGACGTCGCGCGCCGGCCGGTCCCGCTGGTCCTCGTCCCGTCCGGCCCCGTCAGGGCGGCGGGTCGCACGCGGGCGGAGGGACCGGCGTCGGGCAGGGGGCGGCCGGGGACGAGGGCGGGGCTGAACCGGCGCAGCGCGTCGCGCACGGCGGCGGGGGTCGCGTGCGCGCCGGTGGGGGAGAGCGACGTGCGCCAGGCCGGGACGCCGAGGATCGCGACGTCGACGTCCTCCCCGTCGAGCGGGGTCCAGCCGCCCGCACGGGGCCAGGACGGGTCGTGGGACAGGGGCTGCGCGGCGCTGCTCACGTCCCGACCGTAGCAACGCGCGGTACCGGCCGAGCGGTGCGCGTCAGGACGCGAGGGTCGCGACCAGCGTCGCGAGCCCGAACCCGGACTGGCCGAGGGTCCCGGTCCACAGGCGGTGGTCGGAGACCCACAGCACGACCCCGCCGAGGGTCATGAACCCCGCCGTGTACAGGACGAGGGTCCGACCCTCGTCCACGAGGCCGTTCGCGGCGAGCACGACACCGAGCACCGTCCCGGCGCCGAGGAACATGTTGTAGAACGCGACGTTGAACGCCCACAGCGCGACCTCGGGCGGCGAGAAGCGCTTGCGCAGCAGGAACTGCTGGGCCCAGGGCCGGTGGAAGAAGAAGGCCTCGACGACCCCGACGCCGACGTGCAGCACGCCGGCGGCGACGGCGAGGACCTGGGCGAGCGTGCTCATGGGAGCTCCTCCCGGTCGTGCGGCGCGAACGAGCGGGCGAGGCGGCGGGCGCCGTCACCGTCCAGGTGGGCGAGGGCCGCGGGTCGCCCGGTGAGCAGCAGGAGCAGGGCGGTCATGGTGCCGGTCACCTGCTGGCCCTCGCCGCGCCGCCAGGGCACGTCGGCGGCGACGAGGCGAAACCCGGCGAGTCGCCGCCGGGCGTGGAAGGGGAAGGACACCGCCCACACGCGCTCGGCGGCCTCGCGCGCCGCGAGCGGCGGGGCGGGGAGGTCGATCCCGAGCGCGACGGCGACGTCCTGGGCGTGGACGAGCGCGTCGACGAGGGCGACGCGCGGCGTCGTCCCCGGTGCGAGGTGACGCGACCCGACGCCTGCGCGCAGGGCGGCGAGCACCTCCTCGCGCGGGCGTGCCCCGGCCTCGCGCGTGAGGAGGTCCATCATCCCGTCGAAGCTCGCACGGCCGCGGACGAGCGCTCGCGCGAGCCCGCGGGCCAGAGCCGCGCGCGAGGAGGTGGGGGCGAGGGTGAGGTGCGCGGCGACGTCGTGGACGCGCCATCCCGTGCACAGGCTGGGGCGCTCCCAGTCGGCGGGGTCGAGACCGGCGACGAGGTCCACGAAGGAGGTCCGAGCGGTCGCGACGGCCGCCCACACGTCCTCCTCCGTCATCCAGTAGTCGGGTGCACTCATCGGAGCGCCTCCAGAACTGATACGATGATCTGACTACTTTAGTCAGTCGGGCTGACGATGGTCAACCCCTCGGCACCCCACGGAGGCGTACGTGAGCGAGCAGGGCGAGCTCAACACCGGGCTGCTCCTGTTCATCCCGTACCGCGCGCTCGAGCTGCGGGTCTACACCGCGGTCCGAGAGGCGGGGTTCGACGACGCGACGCCCGCGCAGCTCCGCGTGTTCCAGCGGGTCGGACCGCACGGCACGCGCCTCACGGAGCTCGCCGAGGCGGCCGAGATCACCAAGCAGACCGCGGGGTTCCTCGTCGACCAGCTCGAGGCCGCCGGGTACGTCGAGCGCGTCCCCGACCCTGCCGACCGTCGGGCGCGGCTCGTGCGCGTCACGCCCCGGGGCGAGGCGGCGTCCCGCGTCGCCGCGGCGGAGCTCGCGCGGGTCGAGGCGGAGTGGACCGCGCACCTCGGGGTGCGCGGCATGGCGTCCCTGCGGCGTCAGCTCGCGCGCCTGCGCGAGATCACCGACCCCTGGGGCTAGCTCGAACGGCTCGGCGTCGCCGGTCGCGTGAGGCGCGCCGCGCACCCGTCCCCGAACGACTGGCCCAGCGCCCGATCCTCCACTTGTGTATAGCAAGTGTGCATAACAAAGATCCACGACACGCATCTTTCGACTAGGCGTCGACAAAAGTAGATCCCGAAGGTACGGTCGGGTTTCGTCGGCTGACACGGGCATCCTCGTTCGGTCGCACGTGCAGCCTCAGCGTCGAGCGCTCGCATGCGTCGACCGGCGCGAGCCACGGAGGAGTGCGGCCAGAGACCCTGTGCCTCGCCCTCACGACCAGGCTGCTTGGTTCCCTCAGTGCGTCAAGGAGGACGTTGTGCACAGATTTTCCCCAGGCCACCGAAGGTGGTCCCGCTACGCCGCCGCGGCGGTCTCAGCCGCGATGCTGGTACCGCTGACGGTCGGAGGGGCGTACGCCCACCCCGGGCACGAGGAGGGCGGCGACACCGCCGCTGCCGACGCGGCCGCGCTCGACTGGGACAACTACGAGAAGGTGCTGCTCAGCAAGGACACCGGCGAGCCGATCGACCTCGCCGTCCTGCCCGACTCGCGCGTCCTGCACACGGCCCGCGACGGCGTCGTGCGGCTCACGGACCCGACGACGGGTCTGACGAGCCAGATCGCGCAGCTCGACGTCTACAAGAACTCGGAGGACGGCCTCCAGGGGATCTCCCTGGACCCGGACTTCGAGGAGAACCACTTCGTCTACCTGGTCTACGCGCCCCGCGTGATGGAGGGCACGTCGCCCTCGGGGGTCGACTACCCGGAGACGACGCCGAGCGGCAGCGCGCCGAACTCCCTGCCCGCGGGCGAGGACGAGAGCTACTGGGACCAGTGGCTCGGCTACAACCAGCTCTCCCGCTTCACGTGGGACCCGGCCACCGACGCCATCGACCTGTCCACCGAGCGCGAGATCCTCAAGGTCGACGCGCAGCGCGGGCAGTGCTGCCACGTCGGCGCGGACATCGCGTGGGACGACGAGGGGAACCTGTTCCTCTCGACCGGTGACAACACGCCGGCGAGCGCGCCGGGTGCGGCGGGGTACGCGCCGAACAACAACGCCCCGGGCATGAACCCGGGCTTCGACGACCGTCGTGGCGCGGGCAGCACGAACGACCTGCGCGGCAAGATCCTGCGGATCAACCCGATCGAGGACCTCGCCGCCGGCACCGAGGTCGGTCCGGGGAGCACGTACTCCATCCCGGAGGGCAACCTCTTCGACGACCCGCAGTACGACGACGTCCGCGACCTGGTCCGCGACGAGACCTACGTCATGGGCCTGCGCAACCCGTTCCGCATCGACTACGACGTCGAGTCCGGCGCGCTCGTGTGGGGCGACTACGGCCCCGACGCGGCCACCGCGAACCCCGACCGTGGCCCCATGGGCTACGTCGAGTGGCAGCTCACGACCGAGCCGATGAACGGCGGCTGGCCCTACTGCCACGGGCCCAACGCCAACTACAACGAGTGGGACTACGCGACGTCGACGCCGGGCGACTTCTTCGACTGCGAGGCCGGCGCCGAGAACAACTCGACGTGGAACACCGGCCTGGACGTCCTGCCGCCGGCCACCGCGCCGCAGGTCTACTACGGCGACAACCCGGGCGACCAGCCCGAGGTGCTCGACCCGCTGACCGCGTGGGGCGGCGGCGGCCAGGCCCCCATGGGCGGGCCGATCTTCCGCTCGGCCGACTACCCGGACGCACCGGGCAAGTTCCCTGCGTACTGGGACGGCAAGCCGTTCATGGCGGAGTTCTCCCAGGACTACGTCGCCGCGTTCACGCTCGACGAGCTGACCAGCGCCGGTGAGGTGACGGCCGTGGAGGACTTCCTGCCGAACGCGCACCTCACGAGCGCCGCACAGCCCATCTGGGACAACGTCATGGACTTCGAGTTCGGTCCGGACGGCAACCTGTACGTCCTCGAGTACGGTGACGGCTTCTTCCGCCAGAACCCGGACGCGGGCCTGTACCGCGTGTCCTACAGCGAGGGCAACCAGCACCCGCAGGCGTCCTTCACCGCCAGCGCGGTCTCCAGCAGCGAGGCTCCGCTCGAGGTCACGTTCGACGCCTCGCGGTCGAGCGACCCCGAGGGCGCCGAGCTCACCTACGAGTGGGACTTCGACGGTGACGGCCAGACCGACGCCACCGGCGTGAGGGTCACGCACGAGTTCACCGAGCTCGGGCAGTACGACGTCATCCTGCGGGTCACCGACCCCGAGGGTCTGTTCACGCTCTCGACGAAGCAGATCACCGTCGGCAACACGGCGCCCGAGATCAGCGTCGACGTCGCGGACGGGGCGATCTTCAACTGGGGCGACAAGCTCGAGCTGGGCGTCTCCGTGCACGACGCCGAGGACGGCGACGAGGTCACGTGCACCGACGTGAAGTTCACGTTCGGTCTCGGCCACAACACCCACGCCCACCCGGAGGTCACCGGGACGGCGGCTGCGACGGCAGACGGGTGCGGCATCACGATCCAGACCAACGCGGACGCCGTGGAGCACGGTGAGGGCGAGAAGATCTTCGGCACCCTCGTCGTGACCTACACCGACCAGGCGCAGGGCGACGTCCCGGCCACGACCGGTGAGCTGACGCGCATCTTCAAGCCCGAGGAGCAGCAGGCCGAGTGGTACGACGCGGCCGAGGGCATCGAGGTCGTCGTCGACGAGACCGCCGACGCCGGTGGCTACGTCACGTCCCTCGACGCGGGCGACTCGTTCGCCTACGAGCCCGTGGCCTTCGAGCACGCCCCGTCGGGCGAGGCCATCAACCGCGTGACCGTCCTCGGTCGCGGCGAGGGCACCGTCACGCTGGGCTGGGAGGGCGCCGACGGCACGACCGACGAGTCGCTCGCCGAGCTCCGCTTCGCCAGCGAGGGCTGGACCGACGTCACCCGGACGCTCACCAGCGTGCCGGAGGGCTCGGGCAAGGTCGTCGTGACGAGCACGGGCGGCGTCGACGTCGACAACCTGTTCTTCGGGAAGTCCGTCATCATCCCGGCGGACCAGGTCTCGCTCCAGATGTTCTCGCTGATCCCCTGGGTCACCGCAGACGGCCAGCCGGCCGTGCTCGACCGCCTCGGCGAGATCGGGTTCCAGAACATCGAGCCCTTCGGCGGCAACTACTCCGGCCTGACGGCGGAGCAGTTCCGCGCGCAGGCGGACTCCGCGGGCCTGAGCGTGCCGTCCTCGCACTACAACGTGGGCGAGGCGACCTTCGACGACACGCTCGACTACGTGGCCACGGTGGGGCAGAAGTACGTGGGCTCCGGCGGCTTCCCCAGCCCGGGGATCGGCAGCCTGGAGAACACGCTCGCCACGGCCGAGACGATGAACCGCCTCGGTCAGCGCTCCGTGGAGGCCGGCGTCGGCAAGGTGTTCGGCCACAACCACGACCAGGAGTTCACCACCAAGTACGAGTACGACGGTGAGCTCACCTCGGCGTGGGAGATCCTCGTGGCGGAGACGGACCCCGAGTTCGTGACCTTCGAGCTGGACACGGCGTGGGCCGCCCACGCGGGCGTCGACGTCCCGGCGCTCGTCGAGCAGTACGGCGACCGGATCGAGCTCATGCACATCAAGGACGCCGTCAACCTCAACGCCGGTGGGCGCCCGACGTTCACCAACCTCGGCGACGGCGACATGCCGCTGCAGGAGATCCTGGCCGCCGGTCAGGAGGCGGGTGTCGCGTACTACGTCATGGAGTACGACATGGCCGCCGACGGCGAGTCCTTCGCCACGACCGGGTTCGAGTACCTCACCGGTGAGGCCGCGGGCGGCTCGGAGGAGCCGACCGAGCCGGTCACCATCCCCGTGGACAAGGTCTCGATGCAGCTGTTCTCGCTCAGCTCGTGGAGCCGCCAGATCGGCTGGGAGGGCGTCTACGACCGCCTGGGCGAGATCGGCTTCCAGAACGTCGAGCCCTTCGGTTCGAACTACTCCGGCCTCACGGCCGAGCAGGCTCGGGCCCAGTTCGACGCTGCTGGTCTCCGTGTCCCGTCGTCGCACTACAACGTGAACGAGGGCACCTTCGACGCGACGCTCGCGTACGTCAAGACGATGGGCCAGGAGTACGTGGGCTCGGGCGGCTTCCCGTCCCCGGGCATCGGCGGGGGCCTGGAGAACGTGCTGGCCACGGCCGAGGCCATGGACCGTCTCGGTGCGCGTTCGGTCGCGAACGGCACCGGGAAGCTGTTCGGTCACAACCACGACCAGGAGTTCAACACCAAGTACGAGTACAACGGTGAGCTGACCTCCGCGTGGGAGATTCTCGTGGCGGAGACCGACCCCGAGCTCGTCGCCTTCGAGCTGGACACGGCCTGGGCGGCGAACGCCGGCGTGGACGTGCCCGCGCTGATCGAGGAGCACGCTGACCGCATCGAGCTCCTGCACATCAAGGACGCCACGAACCTCAACGCGGGTAGACGTCCGACGTTCACCAAGCTCGGGGAGGGCGACATGCCCTTGCAGGAGATCCTGCGGGCCGGTCTCGACGCGGACGTGGCGTACTTCGTCATGGAGTACGACGGCTCGCCGGCGAACGACGAGTTCTCCGCCGAGGGCTTCGAGTACCTCACCGGCATCCCCGCCGGTGCAGACACCCCGGAGGTCGACGTGACGGTCGAGCCGCGCTGCCTGGCCGGCAAGACCTACGTCGCGGTCCGTGCGCTCAACGTGGACGACTCCACGCTCGACGTCGCGATCGAGACGCCGTTCGGCAGCAAGACCTTCGCGGACGTGGCCCCGGGCAAGAACGCCTACCAGTCGTTCAGCACCCGTGCCACGGAGATCGAGGCCGGCGAGGTGACCGTCACCGTGACGGACGCCGACGGCGGGACGGACACGGTCACGGCCGGGTACGCCGCGCGGTCGTGCGGCTGACGTGACCCGAGCGCCGGGTGAGACGGGGGTCCGACACCGTCTCACCCGGCGCCACCGGGGCGCCACGTGGGGTGGCGGCCGATGCTGCCCCACTTCTCGGTGGTGGTGTGCCCGTCCGGCAGCGGGCGCACCACCACCCGGACTTGCCGTGCGGGGCGACCGCCCGTGGCGGGCTACGCCTTCTCGGCGTGCACGACGGCGACCGGGTGCGTCGCGTGGTGCAGCACCTGCTGGCTCACGGAGCCCAGGACCATGCCGCGCAGGTCGCCCCGTCCGCGTGAGCCGACGACGGTCAGCGCGGCACCCGCCGCGGCCTCCCGGATGGCGACGGACGGCTCGCGGTCCACGACGAACGTCTCGACGAGGACGTCGTCGTGCTCGGCGGTCCGCACGCGCGCGAGCGCAGCCTCGACGGTGCGCGACGCCTCGGCCCGCGCGTCGCGCTCGGCCGACGTGTAGAACGACGGGTTCTCCTCCCACAGCGGTCCCACGGGTAGCCGCCACGCGCACACCGCGACGACGCGCGACCGGGTGCGGGCCGCCTCGTCGAGCGCGAACCGCAGCGCCGCGTCGCCGTGCACGGAACCGTCGACGCCGACCACGACGTCCGTCGTCCGCTCGCTCCGGTCCACGACGGGTGGCACGACGACGACCGGGACGGGCGAGCGCGCGGCGAGCCGCGTCCCGACGGAGCCGAAGAACATGGAGCCGACCGAGCCCAGGCCGCGCGAGCCGACCACGACGAGGTCGGCGCCCTTCGCCTCGTCGAGCAGCGCCTCCGCGGGCGGGCCGGACCGCAGCGTGGTGCGCACGGGGACCGTGGGGTCGACGTGCGCAGCGCGTTCCGCGGCGGCCGACAGGATGGGCCCGGCGATCTCGCCGAGCTCCTCGACGCTCGGGTAGTAGGCGCCGCCGACGAACGGCGTCGCGACCACCGGGACGTACGCCACGTGGAGCACCCGGAGCTGCGCGTCGCGGCGGGCTGCCTCGCGCACGGCCCAGTCCAGGGCCTTGCCGCTCGTGGTGCTGCCGTCCACGCCGACCAGCACGACCTGCTGCGTCGATCCGCTCACCGTTCCCACCTCGGTCCTGTCGTCCCCTTCGCGGTCGGGCTCCCCGGCCGCCTGCACACCTCCTGGATACTCCTCGACCCGGGGCAGACGCACCGTGCGACGGCCCCGGCCTGCGAGGACCCACGGCTCGAGGTGGCGGGACGAAGGTCCCGCACCTGCGGCGTGACACCGCCGCGCGCGCGAGAATCCCCCTCCGACGGGCTACGTTGAGGGCATGGGCTCTCCCCACCCGATCCGTGTGTTCCTGCTCGACGACCACGAGGTGGTCCGGCGCGGCGTGGCCGCGCTGCTCGAGGCGGCCGGTGACATCACCGTCGTCGGCGAGGCCGGCACCGCCGCCTCCGCGCTCGCGCGCATCAAGGCGACCCGACCCGACGTCGCGATCCTCGACGTGCGCCTGCCCGACGGCTCCGGCGTCGAGGTGTGCCGCGAGGTGCGCTCCGAGCTGCCCGAGGTCGGCTGCCTCATGCTCACGTCGTTCGCCGACGACGAGGCGCTGTTCCAGGCCGTGCTCGCCGGAGCGTCGGGGTACGTGCTCAAGCAGATCCACGGCTCCGACCTCGTCGGCGCGGTCCGCACCGTCGCGGCGGGCGGCTCGCTGCTCGACCCGGCGAGCACCGCGCGCGTGCTCGAGCGCCTGCGCCACGCCGCGGACGAGATCCCGGACCGGCTCGAGGGCCTGTCCCAGCAGGAGCGCCAGATCGTCGCGCTCATCGGCGAGGGGCTGACGAACCGCGAGATCGGCAAGCGCCTCTACCTCGCGGAGAAGACGGTCAAGAACTACGTCTCGCACGTCCTCGCGACGCTCGGCCTCCAGCGGCGCACCCAGGTCGCGGTGCTCGCGACCGAGATGCGCCAGGAGGAGGCGACGCGCCAGGGCGGCACCCCGGGCGCGGGCGCGCCGGCGGGGGACCGGCAGCACGGTGGCCAGCCCTTCCGTCCCTGAGGGCGGCGCCGGGGCGCGTCCCGGCGGGCCCGAGGGCTCGTCACCCGACGGACCGGGGGCCGACGGCGAGGGTCCGGGCGACCGCGCGGCGTTGGGACCTTCGGCTCTCGCCGATCTGACACCGCGGCGCGACGATGTGGAGATGGACACAGTCGAGCGGACCGGGACAGGGGCACCGGTGGCGGGTGCGGGGGCCATGACGGCCGAGCGCCCGCGCGCCTCGGCAGGGCTCTCGGAGCTCACGCCGGAGGAGAGCTACGCGCTCCTCGCGACCGTCCCAGTGGGCAGGATCGTCTACACCGACCACGCGCTGCCGGCGATCCAGCCGGTGAACTTCGTCCTCGACGGGCCGGACGTCGTGTTCCGCACCGCCGAGGGCTCCAAGCTCGCCGTCGCCGCGAGCCGCGCGGTCGTCGCGTTCGAGGTGGACCAGTTCGACGCCGAGGCGCGCTCCGGCTGGTCCGTCGTGCTCGTGGGCCGCACGTTCGAGGTCACCGAGCCGGTGGAGCGGGCACGGCTGCTCGCCCTCCCGCTCGTGACGTTCGTGCCGGGCGTGCGCGACCGCGTCATCAAGGTCGTCCCGCGCATCGTCACGGGGCGGCGGATACTGCGCTGAGGCGGCTACTGCGCTGAAGACGGCCCGCGGGCCGCGTCAGACGAGCGGCACCCACCACTCGAGCCGCGTGCCGCCGTCGGGCAGCGCGGTCGCGGTGCTCGACCCGCCCAGCGCCGCCGCGCGCGCCTGCATGTTCCGCAGCCCCGAGCGGCGCCCGCCGGGCTGGATGCCCACCCCGTCGTCCGTGACGACCAGGCGCGCCTCGTGCGCGGTGACGGACAGGTGCACGACGACGTGGCTCGCCTGCGCGTGCCGCGCCACGTTGGTCAGGGACTCGCCGAGCACGACGACGAGCTGGTCGGCGACCTCGGCGGGCAGGCTCGGGCCGCCGTCGGACACGCCCGCGCCCGACCCCTCGGCCGCGACCTCGACGCTCACCTCCGGCGCGAAGCCCAGGACCGTCGTCGCGGCCTCCGCCTGGGCGCGGAAGCGGTCCTCGATCGACGGCGCGTCCGGGTCGGTCGCCGTGTGCAGGGCGAAGATCGTCGAGCGGATCTGCCGGATCGTCTCGTCGAGGTCGGAGACGGTCTCCTCGATGCGGGTCCGCGCGTTCGGGTCGGCGACGAGCGGCTGCACGCTCATGAGCGTCATCGCGGACGCGAACAGGCGCTGGATCACGACGTCGTGCAGGTCGCGCGCGATGCGGTCGCGGTCCTCGAGCACGCCCACCTGCTTGGCGCGGCCGTAGAGCCGCGCGTTCTCGATCGCGACCCCCGCGGCCGCGGCGAGCGCGATCACGGCCGCCTCGTCCTCCGCCGTGAACTCCGTCGTGGAGTCCTCGCTGCCCGCCCCGCGCACCCGCTTGTCCGTGAGGTAGAGGTTGCCGAACACCGTCTCCCGCACCCGGACCGGGACGCCGAGGAACGTGTGCATGGGCGGGTGGCCCTCGGGGAAGCCCGCCGAGCGGACGTCGTCGGCGATCTCCGGGACGCGGATGGGCTCGGGGTGGTCGATGAGCTCGCCGAGCAGGCCCTCGCCGTGCGGCCAGTGGTCGATCGCGGCGACCTCGTCGTCGGAGAGGCCCAGCGGGATGAACTGCGCGAGGCGCTCGCGCCCCGAGGCGTCGCGCACGCCCAGCGCGCCGTACCGGGCGCCGGTCAGCTCCATCGCCGCCTCGACGATGCGCCGCAGCACCTGCGGGAGGTCGAGGTCGCTCGTCACCGCCACGACGGCGTCCAGCACGCGTTGCCCGACGTCGGTCGGCAGGTCGGTCGTTCCGCTCACCTGACGCAGTCTCCCAGACGCGGGGCCCGGGGCGGCACCCGGAGGCCCGGGGGAGTGACGTGGGCGACACCCCGCGCTATCGTGCGTCCACATCTCGGGACGTCCGTCGCCGTCCTGCCGGTCGCCCGCCGCGGCCGGTGCGGCGCGAGCCGACCGAGGCCGTCGACGCAGGGGGCCGAAGGGACACGGTGCCGCATGCCGACCACCGACCAGAGCGCGGGCCCCGCCACGGCGACCGCGCTCGCCGACCTGCGGGCCGCCGTCGGGCACCTGCACCCCGACGACCCTGCCGAGCTCGTCGCCATCGCCGACGACCTGCGCGCCCTCGGTAGTCCCGCGGCCGCCGTGCCGTTCTACGAGTCGGCCGTCGAGCACGGCGTCCCGGGCGCGGTGTACCGGCTGGGCGTCGCGCACCACGAGGCGGGCGACGCCGCGGAGGCCTTCCGCTGCTTCGAGCTCGCGGGGCTCGCGGGGGACGTCCTCGGGGCGTTCATGGCCGCGCAGGTCGCGACCGAGCGGGGCGACCTGCACGCCGCCCGCCGGTGGTACGAGCAGGCGCAGGACGTCGAGGGCGCCTCCGTCCGGCTCGCGCAGGTGCTCGCCGACCTGGGGGAGCAGGACGCCGCCGCCGACCTCCTCGTCGCCACGTCGGGCGAGAGCTGGGAGGCCGCCGTCGAGCTGGCGCGCAGCGGCGCGCTCGCGGGGGACGACGCCGTGGCCCTCCTCGAGGGCTGGGCGGAGGCGGGCGAGGCGCGCGTCGCGGCGGCGCTGGCCGACCTCTACGTGCGCGCAGGTCGCGGTCTCGACGCGGAGGACCTGCTGGAGCAGGCAGCGCTCGTGGGCGAGCCGACCGCGCGCACGAGCCTCGGCGTCCTGCGGCTGCGGGCCGGCCGGGTCGCCGAGGCGATGACGCTCTGGAGCGAGGCCGCCGCCCAGGGCGACCCCCAGGCGGCGGAGCTGCTCGCGCGCTTCGGCTGAGCACGAGGACACCGCCACGCGGGTGCAGACAGAAAGGCGCCCGGCGGGCGACCCGCTCCGTCGAGCGTCGGTCGCCCTGCCGGGCGCGGAGGGGCGGGACGTGCGGGTGGTCTCCCCACCGCCCGCACGTCCCTCTTCCCCCGGGAGCGACTCCCTGCAGCGACGGCCTCAGAATCGTCGCGCGGTATCGGTCGCCCCGTAGGCCCGCCGCACACGGCGGGCTGTCGGAACCGTCAGACCAGCCAGGCGTTGCGCTGGACGAACGGGATCTTCTTCCACGTCTTGCCGAGGCCGAGCACGCTGCCCGCCCCGAGGAGCGTGAGCGCGATGATCGTCAGGGCCATCGTGATGTGGTCGTCGATGATCGGGTTGGTCACGAGCGGGAGCTCGGCCAGGTACATGAGCAGGAGCAGGAGCGTGCCGCTCACCGAGGCGACCCGCATGCCGATGCCCAGGATGAGGGCGAGCCCGATGCCGAGCAGGCCGACCATGAACAGCACGTCGATGAACGCGTTGCCGGCGAGGCCGCTGAAGAAGCCCGAGAACGTGCCCTCGAGGTTCGACAGGAACCCGGTGGTCGGGCTGTTCCCGTTGATCCACGACCGCTCGGCGGGGGTCGAGAACCCGAGCCCGAACGTCTTGTCGAGGAAGGCCCAGAGGAAGTAGAAGCCGACCACGATCCGCAGGACGCCGAGGACGACCTGCGTGTGTCGCGGAGCGCGCTCCGCGAGGCTGAGGGTCTCCGGCTCGTTGCCTTCGACCGTAGGGAGCGGCGCGTTGGCGTTCCGCTCGATCGTCCCCTTCATCACTGTCCCCTCTCATCGACCCGGCCGGTGCGGTCGGGCTCCTGAGACCAAGCAAACCCCTGTGAAGGAAGGGTGGACGTCAGGCAAAGGTCGCCGCCCCCGGGGACCTAGGTCCCCGGTGAGCAGGGCGTTCCAGCGCTCGTCGGACCTGGCGTCCAGGTCGCTCAGGAGACCGTGGACTCGTCGAGGTCGGCGCGCAGCTCGTCGACGCGCGTGCGCAGGCTCTCGATCGCGTCGCGGACGGCGGCGTCGGCGCCGGAGAGGGAGTCCGCGACCGCGTCGAGCTCGGTGGACGCGTCCTCGAGGGCGGTCTCCGCGTCGGCGAGCCGCTGCTCGGCCTCGGCGCGGGTGTCCTCCGTGGCCGCGGCCGCCTCGTCCGCCGCGGCGCGGGCCTCGTCCGCCGCCTCCTGCGCGGCCGTGACGGCGTCCTCGGCGCGCGTGCGGGCGTCGCCGGACAGCGACCCGAGGTCGTCGGTGAGCGCCCGGACGTCGTCGCCGATCGTCTCGGCCTGCGACCGGGCGTCGTCGAGGAACTGCTGGACCTGGTCCCCGGTGAGGGTGAACTCCGGCACGCTCACCGAGCCGTCCTCCGCGCACCCGGCGAGAGCGAGGGTCGCGACGACGGCCGCGCCGAGCGCGAACGAGCGTGACGTTGACCTGCGGTGACGCGTCGGTGAACTCATGGCGGCATTCTCCCCCGCGAACATGAGACGGGGGTGAGAGCCTCGTGGAGGCGGTGTACGGTAGGCGGACGAGGGCACTGTGGCGTGCAGCACACCGACTGGTGGGCGTGCGCAGCCGTGACGCCGGGCGCGACGTCGCGCCGAACCGGCGTGCGGGACCGCAGGTCCGTGGCAGGGCACGAAGCACGGGAGTGAGCGGTGAGCACCACGGCGGAGCACGAGGGCGCGGCGGACGACGCGCCCCAGATGCCTGAGCCTGCCGCGCCCGCCGCCCTGTCGCCGGCCTTCGCGCGACGCGCTCGCGCCGTCTCCCACGTCCTCATCTCCTCGGCGCTCGCGATCACGCTGGCCGCGGCCCTCGCGGGGAGCGTCGAGCCCCGCCCCGGCGCGTCCTTCTTCGCCGCCGAGGCCGCGACGGCGACGCAGGTCTCGGCGCTCTCGAGCACGCTCGGTGCCGGGCTCGACGAGGACCAGCAGCTCGACGGTGCGATCGAGGTCCTCGCGACCGCGAACGCGCTCGCCGACGGCGAGGTCACGGCTCCCGTGGAGCAGGCGCGCGCCGAGCTCGGCATGCTCCTCGCCACCTACCTCGCCCAGCAGGACGCCGCGCGCCGGGTGCCCGTCCAGGTGGTCCCCGACGGCGGGCTCGACCTCGACGAGTCGCTCGACGACACCGAGGTGCCCGACCTCCCGCAGCCGATCGACCCGGGCGCGCGTTCCGACGACCGGGGCGACCTCGGTACGGACGGGGACGGGACGACCACCCCCGGAGGCCCCGCGCAGCAGCCCGCGTCCGTGGACGCGGCAGGTGACACGGACGCGGTGCGCACCTCCGCGGTCCGCACCGCCCCGAGCCCGAGCCCGACGAGCAGCCCCGACCCCACCGCGTCCCCGAGCCCGAGCGGGTCGCCGAGCCCGAGCGGGTCGCCGAGCCCGTCGCCCTCGAGCGACGCGCCGACGGGACCGACGGTGCCCGGCGGCACCGGGGGCGCCCCGGGAGACCGCACGCTCCCCGAGGACGCCGTGCCCGCCCCCGACGGCGTCGCCCCGGGGGAGCTCGGCGGCACCCAGGGCGACCTGGACGACCCGTCGGCTGACAGCGGTGACGGAGCGCACGCGGAGGACGACGACCACGCCCACGGCGACGTGACGCTCGAGGACGTCGTCGTCTCGGCGACCCACCTCGCGGACCTGCTCGGCACGGACTACTCCCCGGTCGGCGTCGTCCCGGCGGCCGGAGCCACGGCGCTCAAGGGCACGACCCTCGCGGAGCGGCTCGCCGAGGTGGTCGAGAAGTACGCGGGCTCGACCGCGCAGTACCAGAACGGGCGGATCCCGCCCGAGGCGCTGTGCGCGCTCGACTTCGCGCCGGGCAAGACGCTGCGCTGCGACGCGGCGGAGCAGCTCGAGGCGCTCGCCGCGGAGTTCGAGAAGGAGTTCGGGTACGCGCTCAAGATCACCGACGCGTACCGCCCCTACGACGACCAGGTGCGGCTCAAGGCCATCAAGCCCTACCTCGCCGCGGTGCCGGGGACGTCCCAGCACGGCTGGGGCCTGGCCATCGACGTGGGCGGCAACGTCCCGTCGGGGACGTCGCGCGAGTACGTGTGGATGCGGATGCACGGCCCGGACTACGGCTGGGACAACCCCGCCTGGGCGCGGCCGAACGGGTCCAAGCCCGAGCCGTGGCACTTCGAGTTCTTCGCCGCGGGCAAGATGCCGACGCGGTACACGCCGTCCGAGGGCACCACCCCGACGACCCCGCAGAAGCCGTCGACCCCGGGTGCGCCGGCCCCGGCGCCCAAGCCCACGCCGACCGAGCCCACGAAGCCGACCACGCCCACCAAGCCGACCACGCCCACCACCCCGAAGCCGGAGGAGCCCGAGCAGCCCGCGAAGGTCGCCGTGCCGGCCGGCCTCGTCGGCATGACGCGGGCCCAGGCCGAGGCCGCGCTCGCGAAGGCCGGGTTCAAGGTCAGCGTGACGACGCAGGAGGACGCCGCCGCGGCGGGCACCGTGATCGCGGTGAACCCGGGCTCCGGCACCCAGCTCGCGTCGGGGAGCACGGTGACGATCGTCGTGTCGACCGGGCCCGCCGACCCCGAGCCCCCGGTGGACCCCGAGCCGCCGGTCGACCCGGAGCCGACCCCCGACCCCGAGCCGACCGAGGAACCGACCGCCGCGCCGACGTCCGCACCGACCGAGGAGCCCACGGCGGGCGCGACGGAGACGACCGCACCCTGACGCGCGACGTCGCCGGGCCCTGTGCTCAGAGGGCGGTCGCGCTCGCGGCGGCTGCTCGTGCCTCGGGCCCCCGGATATTCGCGTGCGCCGCGGCGGGCGGCCGCGTAGCCTCGTCAGCGATGTGATCCTCACCTGCCCCGACCGCTCCGTCCCGTCGAGCCCGTCGTCGTGGCCCCCGCGCCGTTCCTGGCGCGTGCGCGTGCCACCCGGGCACCTTGGTAGGTGATCGCCCATGGCCCGTTCCACCCCTGTCCTCCGTGCGTCCGACGTCCGCGTGTCCTTCGCGGGCCGCCCCGTGCTGCGGGGCGTCGACCTCGTCGTCGACCCCGGCCACCGCACGGGACTCGTCGGCGAGAACGGCGTCGGCAAGTCCACCCTGCTGCGCGTGCTCGCGGGCACGCTCGCACCTGACGACGGGGCCGTGACCCGGCCCGACGACCTCGGGTTCCTGCACCAGGAGTTTCCCTACCCGCCGTCGACGACCGTGCGTGCGGTCGTCGACGACGCGCTGGCGCGCGTCCGGGCGATCGAGCGCGAGCTCGAGGAGGCGGCGCTCGCCCTCGCGGGACCCGACGGCGCGGGTCCCGTCGCGGGTGCCGACGCGGCGTACACGCGCGCCCTCGACCGGGCCGAGCTCGCGGACGTGTGGGACGCCGACGCGCGCGCCGCGCGCACGCTCGCCGGCCTGGGTCTCGACGTCGACGGCGTCGCCGGCCGCGCGGTCGGCTCGCTCTCGGGCGGGCAGCGGACGCGGCTCGGGCTCGCCGCGCTGCTGGTGCGTCAGCCCGGCGCGCTGCTGCTCGACGAGCCGACGAACCACCTCGACGACGACGCGGCCGAGTTCCTCGCGGCGGCGCTCCGCGCGCTCCCGGGCGCCGTCGTCCTCGCGAGCCACGACCGCGTCTTCCTCGACGAGGTGTGCACCGAGATCCTCGACCTCGACCCGGTGGCCGAGCCGTTGCGGGGCGCCGTGGACGGTGCGTCGCGCCCCGGTGGCGCGGCCACCCTGTACGGCGGCACGTACAGCGACTACCTGGACGCCAAGCGCGTCGAGCGCGCGCGCTGGGAGCAGCGGTTCGAGGCCGAGCAGGCGGAGCTCGCCGAGCTGCGCCGGTCCGTCGCGGTCACCGCGCGCGACGTCTCGAAGAACCGCGAGCGCGGCAACCAGGCGAAGATCCTCTACGACTTCAAGGGGGAGCGCGTCCAGAGCCAGGTGTCGCGGCGCGTGCGCAACGCGCAGCTGCGCCTCGACACCCTCGACCGCGACCAGGTGCGCAAGCCTCCGCCGCCGCTGCGCTTCGCCCCGCCGAGCGGCGGCGCGGTCACCCCCGGCGGGGGCGACGTCGTCGCCTGGGCGCGGGGCGTCGTCGTGCACCGACCGGCGGGTACGGGCGCACCCGGCGAGCGCACCGACCGGCTCGACATGACGGCGTCGGGCGTGCCCTCGATCGAGGTCGCGCGCGGCACACGGCTGCTCGTCACGGGCGCCAATGGCGCGGGGAAGTCGACGCTCCTGCACGTCCTCGCGGGTGACCTCGCCCCCGACGCGGGCACGGTCGGACGGGCGCGCGGGGTGCGCGTCGGGCTGCTGGAGCAGGACGTCCACCTGCACGACGACGACCGCACCCCGCGCGAGCTCCTCGCCCTCGCGCAGGGCTGGGACCCCGCCGACCGGGCGGGTGCGCGCGAGGCCGCCGTGGACGCGCACGGGCTCCTCGCGCCGCGCGACCTCGGGCGCCCGCTCGCCGAGCTGTCGGTCGGCCAGCGGCGCCGCGTCGTGCTCGCGATGCTCGTGACGCAGGCCCCGGACGTGCTGCTCCTCGACGAGCCGACGAACCACGTGTCGCTGACGCTCGCCGGGGAGCTCATGGAGGCCGTCGACGAGTGGCCGGGTGCCGTCGTCGTCGCGTCGCACGACCGGTGGCTGCGACAGCGCTGGACGGGCGACGTCGTGCACCTCGCGTGAGCCCCTGCCCGGTCAGCGCCCCACGCGTCCCCGGACCCGTGGGGCGCTGACACCTCGCTGGGCCTGTCCGGCGCAGGGTGTCTAGGGTCAGTGGGTGGACGTCGAGCAGACCGGTGCCGCGGCACCGGACAACGCGTGGAAGCAGGTGGTCGCGTCGCTCGCGGACGCGGGGCGGCTGGAGGTGCTCGCGCGCGTCGTGACGGAGGGACCGGCGGAGGCCGTGCTCTCGACCGACGAGCGGCGGCGGCTCGCGCCGCTCCTCGCCGCCGGGGTGGTCGTGCGCGACGACGCCGGGTTCCTGCGCGCCGCGCCCGAGCGGTTCGCCGCACTCCTCGCGTCGGCGCCCACGCCCCGGCCCACGGGCCCCGAGCGGTTCCTCGTCGACGGACGCCTGCTGCGCCCGCCCAAGCGCCTGCGCGACCGCGAGCTCGTCGTGCGGTTCCTCGCGGCGCAGGTGCTGCCCCTGGAGGAGCCCGTCACCGAGCTCACGCTGACCAAGCGGCTCGCCGCCTGCGCGGCGGACCCGGTGTCGCTGCGCCGCGCGATGGTCGACGCCGGCCTCGTGCACCGCACGCGCGACGGCGCCGAGTACTGGCGCACGGTCGTCACGGAGTTCGACGACGTCTGACGCACCGGCCGCCGCCCGTGGGTCGTGCGTCGGACGTGGCGGCTAGGGTCGGTTCCCATGAGCAGCGAGCGCGCCCTGGCGGCGCTGGAGGCGTCGGGCATCGACTACACCGTCACGCGGCACGGGCGGGTGGGGTCGCTCGAGGAGGCCGCCGCAGCCCGGGGCGTGGACCCGGCGCGCGTCCTCAAGACGATCGTCGTGCGGCGTGCCGAGGACGACTACCTGTTCGTGCTCGTCCCGGGTGACCGCCAGATCTCCTGGCCCAAGCTGCGCTCGCTCCTCGGCGTCTCGCGCCTGTCGATGCCGGACAAGGAGGTCGCGCGCGACGTCACGGGCTACGAGCGGGGCACGATCACGCCGTTCGGCTCGACGCACGCCTGGCCGGTCGTGGCGGACGTCCGGGTCGTGGCGGGACCGGGGGCGAGCGACGACGTCGACGTCGCGGGGGACGAGGGCGCGGAGCCCGACGCCGCGGCGCGCCTCGTGTCGATCGGCGGCGGCGCGCACGGCGTCGCCGCGACGGTGGACGGGCGGGCGCTCGTCGGCGCCCTGGGCGCGCAGGTCGCGGACGTCACGGAGCCGCTGTAGCGCGCACGACCGCTCGTGGCGCGCCAGTTGTGTGGGTTCGGGAAAGGTCGAGGACCACCCCCTCGAGGGCTGGTGCGGGCCGCGCGTCGGGTGCAGACTCGTTCTGCTCCGGTCACGGTCGCCCGGCGCGACCCGTCGCCCGACGGCGGCGCGTGCGACCGTACGGAGCCTCGCGGGGGCGCGCGGGGAACAGGCCGTCACCACCGGACGTTGTCCGGAGGGGCGGCCGACAGCACGCAGGACGACTCGAGAGAGACGGTGAGCGGGAACCGTGGACACAGGCAGCGCGATCGACCGGACGAGCGGGATCGTCTACGCCCCGGCGGACGGCGGCGTGGTCGTGACGATGTGGGGAGAGATCGACGCGGCGCTGCGCGACCGTGCGAGCGAGGCGATGTCCTACGTGCTGGACACGCGCGGGCGCGTGGTGGTCGACGTCGCCGACGTGACCTTCATCGACTCGTCGGGCATCGCGTTCATCATCCAGCTCTACATGCTCGGTGAGGAGGACGGCCGCGACGTGGTGCTCCGCGATCCGTCGACGAGCATCGTCGAGCTGCTCGAGATGATCGGCATGGGCGGCCGGATCCCGGTCGAGCGGAGCGGCGCGACGACCGGCCCCATCGAGGTCGTCGGGGCGGTCTGACTCAGACCGACCCGTACGGCGGGTCGTCGTGGCGGGGAGGCGGCGCGTCCTGGGTGCCGGAACCGCGGGGAGGGTTCTGCGCCGGGAGCTTCTGGCGCAGCGCCGCCCAGTAGAGCCCGGTGAACATGGCGCCCACGACGGCGATGGGCACGAGCGCGTCCTTGAACCACAGCGCGGAGCACGCCAGGAGCGCCCCGTACACCATCGGGACCGCGAGGTCGAGGGTGCGTCGGTCCATGGGTCCTCCGTCGGTCGGGCGCCCGCGCGGGCGCCGTGCGGCTCGACACTACCGGGGAGCTGACCCGTGCCCCGGCGCCCCGCCGCAGGTCGGACCGCACCGCCGTCGGTCCTTCGGCCTGTGGGACGCGGTCGGTACGGTGCGGTCATGCGCATCCTGCACACGTCCGACTGGCACCTCGGGCGCACGCTGCACGGGGTCGACCTGCTGGAGCACCAGGCCGCGCACCTCGACCACCTCGTCGAGCTGACCCGCACGGAGGGCGTCGATGCCGTCGTCGTCGCGGGAGACGTGTACGACCGCGCCATCCCGCCGGTCGACGCCGTCTCGCTCCTGTCCGACACGGTGACGCGGCTCGCGGAGCACGCGCACGTCGTCGTCACGCCGGGCAACCACGACTCCGCGGTCCGGCTCGGGTTCGGGGACCGCGTGATGCGTCCGGGCGTGCACCTGCGCGCGCGGCTGTCCGACGTCGGGACGCCTGTCGTCCTCGCGCCGCGCTGCGGGAGCGGTGCGGGTGACGCACCGCTGCTCGTCTACGCCCTGCCGTACCTCGACCCGGACACGGCGCGCCACGTGCTGGCCGACGACGCCGGGCTGCTCGGCGCGGAACCGGGCGCGGCCGCGCGCACCGGGGGTGCGCGGACACCGCTCGTGCGGTCGCACGAGGCGGTCATGGGAGCCGCGATGCGGCGTGTCGGGGCCGACCTCGCGTGCCGCCGCGCGCAGGATCCGGTCGCACGGGCCGTCGTCGTCGGTCACGCGTTCGTGGTCGGCGGGCTCGCGTCGGAGTCGGAGCGGGACATCCGCGTGGGTGGGGTCGACGCCGTTCCCGCGGCAACGTTCGGGGGGTGGGGGATCGACTACGTCGCGCTCGGGCACCTGCACGGGCCGCAGCGCGTCACCGTGCCTGACGTTTCACGTGAAACCGCAGGTCACGCCAGCGGGACGGTGACCGTCGCGCGCTACTCGGGGTCGCCGCTCGCGTTCTCCTTCTCGGAGCTGCACCAGCGCAAGTCGACGGCGCTCGTCGACCTGGACCTCCTGGGCGCCGGCGGAGACCCGGACGCGGCGGTCGAGCTCGTCCCCGCACCGGTGCCGCGCCGCCTCGCGGAGGTCACGGGGACGCTCGACGACCTGCTCGGGGCGGCCGGCGAGCAGCACACCGACGACTGGCTGCGGGTGGTCGTGACGGACGCCGTGCGACCCGCGGAGCTCTACGCGCGCGTCCGGGCCCGCTTCCCGCACGCGCTCCAGGTGACCCACCGACCGCCGCGCGTCGCCGAGCGGGAGGTCGTGACCGCCGTCGGGCCGGGGCGCGACCCGCTCGACGTCGCGCGGGACTTCGTCGAGCACGTGGCGGGCCACGCGCCGAGCGACGCGGAGGTCGCCGTGCTGCGCGAGGCGTTCGAGCTCGCGCTGGCGGAGGAGCGGAGCGCCTGATGCACCTGCACTCGCTGACCTTCCAGGCGATCGGACCGTTCGCGGGCCTGCATCGTGTCGACCTCGCGTCCCTCGGCGCGTCGGGGATCTTCCTGCTCGACGGGCCCACGGGCGCGGGCAAGTCGACGGTCATCGACGCGATCGTCTTCGCGCTGTACGGCAAGGTCGCCTCCGACGCGGCGAGCGACGACCGCCTCCGCTCGGCGTTCGCGGCACCGGAGGTCGAGTCGTTCGTTGACCTCGTGCTGGAGGTCCCGTCGGGCGTGTACCGCGTACGCCGGACGCCCGAGTACCGCCGGCCCAAGAAGCGCGGCACCGGCACGACGACCCAGCAGGCGTCGGTGCGGCTCTGGCGCCTGGCAGGCGTGCCGTCCGCCGAGGCCGTCGCGGGGGTCGACGGCCCGCCCGGCGAGCTGCTCTCGGCGCGTCTCGACGAGGCCGGCGACGAGATCCGCCGGATCGTCGGGCTCGACCGTCGCCAGCTCGTGCAGACCGTCGTGCTGCCGCAGGGCGAGTTCGCGACGTTCTTGCGCGCGAAGCCCGAGGACCGGGCCGTGCTGCTCCAGAAGGTCTTCGGCACCGAGCTCTACCACCGGGCGGCGGTGCGGCTCGCCGAGCTCGCGCGCGCGGCGCGGGCACGGTCGGACGGCGCGCGCCAGGGCGTGCGCGGCGCGGTCGAGCGGTTCACCGGGGCGGCGGGGCTCGTGCCCGACGACGCCCGGCGGCTGCGCGTGGCCGCGCAGGACGACGCGCGCCTGCGGCGGGCCGACGAGGCCGACGTCGCACGGGCGGTGGCGGACGCCGCTCGGGGTGCGGCGGACGTCGCTCCGGCGGCGGCCTACCTCGCTCGGGGTGCGACGGAGGCGGCGAGGCCGACAGGCTTCGACGCCGCGGACACCGCGCCGTCGTCCCCGACGTCCCTCGACGACGGACGGATCGCGGGGATGGAACCCGCCGCGACCGGTGCGGCGAGCGAGGGCGCCCCGGTCGTGGGCGTGCACGCACTCGCCCTCGCGCGCGTCGCGGGGCTGGACGCCGAGGCGGAGGCGCTGGCCGAGCGCGAGGTCGCGGTCAACGCGACCCTCGTCGCAGCGCGCGACCGGCTCGACGCCGAGCGGGCGGTCGCCGACGCCGTGGACCGCCGGGCACGGCTGCGTGCCGAGGAGGCCCGCCTCGCGGAGGAGGAGCCCGGGGTCGCCGACGACCGCCTTCGCGTCGACGCCGCGACCCGTGCGGCGGTCGTCGCCCCCGCGGCGCAGGGCCTCGTCCGCGCGGAGCAGCTCCTCGCCGCTGCGCGGGAGCGGCTCGCGCTCGCCCGGACAGGCGCGCCCGCGCCCCTCGCCGACGCCGACCCGACCACGCTCGAGGCGCTGCGCGCCGACGTCGCGACGGCCGGGGTGCGCGTGACCCGCCTGCTCCCCGTCGGTGCCTCGCTCCCGGCCCGCGACCGTGCGGTCGCCGACGGCCGCAAGAACGTCACGCAGGCGGACGAGGAGCGAGCGCGCACTCTCGACGAGCTCGCCGTGCGCCCGGCGCGCCGTGAGGAGCTGCGCCTGCGGCTGGCGTCGCTCGCGGAGACGGCCGGGACGCTCGGGGCCCGCCAGGAGCGGGCGCTGCGGGCGCGTGCGGTCGAGGGGGCGGCGCGGCAGGCGGCGACGCTCGCCGCGGAGGAGGGGGCGGCCCGTGCCGCGCGCACGGAGGCAGCGACGGCCGCGCGCGCCGCGGTCGAGCAGGAGGCGCGGGTCCGGGCGGCCCGCATCGCCGGCCTCGCAGGCGAGCTCGCCGCCGGCCTCGCCGAGGGGTCCCCGTGCCCGGTGTGCGGCGGCACGGACCACCCGGCGCCGGCGTCGCTCGCGGACGACCACCCCACGGCGCAGGATGTCGAGGAGGTCGAGCACGGCCGGGCCGAGGCGGAGCGGGTGCTCCACGACGCCTCCGCGCGGGTCGAGGTCCTCGCGGAGCGGCTGGCTGCGCGCCGTCGGGACGCCGAGGGCCTGACGCCGCACGAGGCGGCGGAGCGGGTCGCCGAGGTCGACGCGCTGGTCGAGGGCGCCCGCGTGGCGGCGCACGAGCGGGCGGACGCCGAGCAGGAGCTCGACGCCCTCGACGCCGCCACGCTCGCCCTCCAGGAGCGGGCCGCCGCGCTCGCGGAGACGATCGCCGGCACGACGGCCCGGCTGGAGGAGCTCGCGGCGACGCTCGACGCCGACCGGGCCGAGATCCGTGCGGAGGTCGCCGCGGCCGGACCGCTGGTGGAGCTGGCGGACCTGCCCGACGCCCTCGCCGACGAGGGCGGGACTCGGAACCCGGTCGCCGTCCTCGCCGCGGCGCTCGACGACCGGCTCCGCACGATCGACGCGCTCGCCGACGCGGGCGCCGCGGTCGCCACCGCGGGGAGGGCCGTCGCCGAGCGCGCGGCCGAGCTCGGCGCGCTCGTTCACCGGTCGGGGTTCGTGGACGCCCGCGACGCGCTCGCCGCCGTCCTCGACGAGCCGGACCGTCGGGCGCTCGCGCGGCGCGTCGCCGAGCACGAGGCGGCGCGTGCCGCCACCACCGCCGGGCTCGCCGACCCCGCCCTCGCGGACCTGCCCGAGGACGTGCGCCCCGACGTCCCCGCGGCGCGGGCCGCGGTCGCGGAGGCCGAGGCGACGGCCCGGGCGGCGGGCCGTCGGCACGAGCTCGTGGCCCGCCAGGCACAGGCCGCGCGGGTGGCCGCGGAGGGGATCGGGGCGGCGGCGGACGACTGGGACCGGGCCCGCGACGCGGCCGGGCCGGTCGCGCGCATGGCCGCGCTGGCGTCCGGCTCCGGCGACAACGCGCACGCGCTCACGCTCGCGACGTTCGTCCTCGTCCAGCGGTTCGAGGACGTCGTCGCCGCGGCGAACGAGCGCCTCGCCGAGATGTCGTCCGGCCGGTACGAGCTCGTGCGCAGCGCGACGCGCGAGGACGTGCGCGCGCACAAGCGTGGGCTCGCGATGAAGGTCCTCGACCACGTCACCGAGCGCGAGCGCGACCCGCGGACGCTGTCCGGCGGCGAGACGTTCTACGTGTCCCTGTGCCTGGCCCTGGGCCTCGCGGACGTCGTCACCGCGGAGGCGGGCGGGGTCGAGCTGGGGATGCTGTTCGTCGACGAGGGCTTCGGCAGCCTGGACCCCGAGACGCTCGACGCCGTGCTCGCGGCTCTCGGTCGGCTCCGGGCGGGCGGGCGCGTCGTGGGTGTCGTGTCGCACGTGGAGGCGCTCAAGCAGTCCATCGCGGAACGCATCGAGGTGCGGCGCGTGCCCGGAGGCGGGAGCACGCTGACCGTGCGAGCGTGAGGACGGCGGTGCACCAGGGGCGCCGGTCGGGAGACGCCGGCCGGCGGTGCCGAGCGGAGAACGCCGGCCGGACGCGCCGACGACCGGTCGAGGCGACCGGTGCAGCGGCCGTCCACCGGCGGCGAGGGGTGGTACGGATGGCGGGACGGACTGTGCTGGGCGGCGCGGCGAGCCCGCGCGACGCTCGGCTGCGGCGGCGCTGGGACCGGGAGGCGCGCGCCTACGACCGCGGCATGGCCGCGGCGGAGCGCCGCTTCTTCCCGGACGTCCGCCCCCGCGCGTGCGGGCTCGCGACGGGCGAGACGTTGGAGGTCGCGATCGGCACGGGCCTCAACCTGGCCCACTACCCGGCGCGGGTGCTGGACGGCCGTCTGACGGGCGTCGAGTGGAGCCAGGGGATGCTCGCGGTCGCACGACGGCGGGCGGCGGAGCGGGGGGTCGACGTCGATCTCCGGCTCGGCGACGCGCAGCGGCTCGACCTTCCCGACGACGCCTACGACACGGTGGTCTGCACCTTCTCGCTGTGCGCGATCCCTGACCACCGCGCCGCGCTCGCGGAGATGGTCCGCGTGCTGCGGCCCGGCGGCCTGCTCGTCCTCGCCGACCACGTCGAGTCGTCGTCGTGGCCGCTCCGCGCGCTCCAGGCGGCGGCCGACGTCGTGAGCGTCCCGCTCGCCGGGGAGCACTTCCGTCGCCGCCCGCTGCGCTGGGTGCTCGACGCGGGGCTCGCCGTCGAGCGGCACGAGCGCACGCGTGCGGGCGTCATCGAGTGGTTCGCGGCGCGCACACCCGGTCCACGAGCTCGGTGACCGCCGCGCGCACGGGGTGTGGCGGCGCGCCGCCGTCGAGCGCGAGCGCCGCGCGGTCGAAGGCCGCGGAGAGCAGGAGCGTCAGCGCGTCGAGGCGGTCGTCCTGCGCGACGTCGTCCCCCACGCGCGGCGTCGTCGGCCGGGCAGACCCCGCGAGGCGCGAGCCTCCGCCACGAGCCTGGCCGGTACGGGCCTCGTCGTCGGACGCGGCGTCGTCGGTCGGGTCGTCGGCCACGGTGTCGTCGGGAGCGGTGTCGATCGCGGCGGCGAGGCCCGCGCGCAGCGTGCGACGGGCATGGCGCGCGTCGAGGGCGTCGGCCTCGGCGGCGCCGAGCACGGCCGGGGCGTCGACGAGCAGCAGGCGCGTCCGACCCGGGACCGACATCGCGTCGAGGTAGGCCCGCGCGCCCTCGACGAGCATGCCGCGGGCGTCGGGCGCGTCGGGCGCGTCGGGCGCGTCGGGCGCGTCGGGCGCGTGGCGCGAGCGGGGAGCGGGAGCGTCGCTCGCACGGGGTGCCGTCCGGGTGACGCTCGCAGCTTCGGCCTCGTGGACGCTGCCGACCGGGCTGGTCCGCGCCTCGATCTCGCGCGCGACGGCCTCCGCCTCGGCCTCGACGACCGCCCGGAACAGGTCCCGCTTGTCCGCGTAGTGGTGGTAGAGCGCGCCGCGGGTGACGTGCGCGGCTGCGGCGATCTGGGGCGTCGACGCCTCCGCGTACCCGGGGTCGACGAACAGCTCGCGCGCCGCGGCGACGAGCGCGGTCCGGGTGGCGCGGGTGCGCTCGGCGTTGGTGCGACGGGTCTCTTGCATACCGACAGACTGTAGGTCATTCTTAGATGCAGACAGTCTGTTTGTTTATGGACGACCCGGAGGAGAAGAACCGTGCGCATCACGAGCTGGTACCCGGTGATCATGACCGGCGACGTCGCGGCGACCGCGGCGTTCTACGTCGAGCACCTCGACCTCCGGCCGCTCTTCACGAGCGACTGGTACGTGCACCTGCAGTCCGCGCACGACGAGGCCGTGAATCTCGCCGTGCTGGACGGCGACCACGAGACGATCCCCGAGAGCGGGCGGGGGCGGGCGAGCGGGCTCCTGCTCAACCTCGAGGTCGAGGACGTCGACGCCGTCCACGACCGATTCGTCGCGGCGGGCCTGCCGATCCTGCGCTCGCTGCGCGACGAGGCGTTCGGCCAGCGCCACTTCATCACCGCCGACCCGAACGGCGTCCTGATCGACGTCATCACGCCGATCCCGCCGACGGGCGAGTTCGTCGAGCAGTACGAGGAGTCCGCGCTCCCGACGGCGTAGCCGACCGCTCCGGCACGGCTTGGCGACGGATGTCACGAACCCGGACCGCGTCCGTCCCTCCTACGGGGGCAGGGCGACGACCGACCGCGGTCGTCGCGCGTCATCGACCGGGTCCGTCGCGAGCGCGGCGGGGGTGTTCCGCCGCCCGGTGCCGTCGAAGGAGAGCAGCAATGTCAGCAGCATCGTCCCCGCTCGAGCGCGAGCTCCGGCGCATGGAGGTCATCGCGCGCCGCGAGCAGCTCCGGCTCGTGGGCCGCGCACTGCCCCGCGTGGCGGAGCGCCGCCGCTGGGCGGACGCTCCGCGGCGTCAGTCCCCGGCGACCGCGGCGCGGTAGACACCTCGCGGGCGCACGTCAGCCGAACGCTGCACCCGCGGCCGAGCGCTGCACCTCCGGGTGCCTCCCTCGTCCCGGAGCGCATCTCTCGGCGCCCGGGCGGCTCAGTCCAGAGTGCCCAGGCCGGCGAGGTCGCGCGCGCGGAGCAGCACGTCGTCGAGCATCTGGGGCGTGAGCCGCCCGGTAAAGGTGTTCTGCTGGCTCACGTGGAAGCACCCCAGGAGGGTGAGGGTCTGCGCGGGGGGCGGCTGCCCGCCGTCGGGCACCTCGCTCGCGGGGCGTCCTGTCTCGGCGTCGGCCCCCGCGGGTGCCCGACGGCGCAGCATCACCTCCGCGCCGTGCGCGAACCGCGGGCGGGGGCGTGGCACGTCCCAGCCCTGCTCCGCGAGCGTGGACAGGAGCGCCTGCCACCCGAAGCCACCGAGCACGACGGCGACGCGCACGCTCTCCCGGAGCAGCTCGACCTCGCGCGCGAGGTAGGGGCCGCACCGGTGGCGCTCCTCGGGGGTGGGCTTGTTGTCGGGCGGGGCGCACCGCACCGGGGCGGTGACGCGGATCCCGGTGAGGCGCAGCCCGTCGTCGGCGGACACGGACGTCGCCTGGCTGGCCAGGCCCGTGCGATGCATGGACGCGAACAGGAAGTCGCCGCTGCGGTCGCCCGTGAACATGCGGCCCGTGCGGTTGGCCCCGTGCGCGGCGGGCGCGAGCCCGACGACGAGGATCCCCGCGCGCTCGTCGCCGAAACCGGGCACGGGGCGGGCCCAGTAGTCGTCCTCGCGGAACGACGCGCGCTTGACCGCGGCGACGTGCTCGCGCCACGCGACCAGCCGGGGGCACGCGCGGCACTCCACGAGGTGCGCGTCGAGCGCCGCGAGCGTCGGCGCGGTGCGTGCGGCGAGCGGGTAGTCGGGGTCGTCGGGCCTCACCCGCCCATTCTCCGCGCCGAGCACGACGTTCCTGTCGACGTCCGCGGGACGACGAGAGCAACGTCGTGCTCGACGGCGTGCGGCGTCGTGCTCGGCGGGAGGCCGGGCCGGGTCAGGCGCCGCGGTCGGCGAGCACCGTGGCCTCGGCGAGCGCCGCGGCGTCGTCGGGGACGTCGACGCCGGCCTCGCGGCCGGGCTGGTCGGCGGCGCCCGGGGTACGGGACCCGTCGACCGTCCCGCCGGACACGGCGGTCGCGATCTCGACCTCGGTCGCGTCGTGCATGGTGAGCGCGTCGGCGGCGTCGTCAGGGACGGGCGCGCCGAACGTGTGCCGCAGGCCGAGCAGGACCGCTCCGGCGACGACGACCACGCCGAACATCACCGCGGCCATCGTCACGGGCGGCGACCCGCCGAGCAGGCCGGTCACCGGCGCGACGACCGCGCCGACGCCGAACTGGAACGCCCCGATGAGCGCCGCGGCACTCCCGGCGCGGTGCGCGTTGCGCTCGAGCGCGATGGCCGGGACGGACGGCATGACGAAGCCCGCGGTGCCGAGCGTGAGGACGATGAGCGGCACGAGCCACGCGAGGCCGCCGCCGGCGAGCGCCGCGACGAGCAGCCCGCCCGACAGCACGAACCCGGCTGCGACCGCGCCCTGGAGGATGCGCTCGGGCGCCACGCGGCCCACGAGCGCGCCGTTGATCTGGCTGCCGGCCGTCACGGACACGGCGCCGACGCCGAACACGATCGCGTACTGCTGCGCGGACATGCCGAAGAAGTCCTGGAACACGAACGTCGACGCGGAGATGTACGTGAACATCGCGGCCATGTAGAAGCCGGCGATGAGCGCGAGACCGATGAACGACCAGTCGCCCAGGAGCGAGCCGTAGGAGCGCAGGGCGGCGACGGTCCCGCCGGAACGACGGCGCTCGGCCGGCAGCGTCTCGCGCAGGCGGAGCAGGACGAGCACGAACAGCACCGCGCCGACCACGGCGAGCGCGACGAACATGCCGCGCCACGAGCCGAGCCGCAGGAACTGGGCGCCGATGGTCGGCGCGAGGATCGGAGCGACGCCCACGACGAGCATGAGGCGCGCGATGACCTTGCCGATCTGGTACCCCTCGAACGAGTCGCGCACGATCGCCATGGAGAGCACCATGCCGGCGGCCGCGGAGAGCCCCTGGACGAACCGCAGGCCGGTGAGCGCGGCGACCGACCCGGCGAAGACGATCCCGGCGGACGCCGCGACGTACACCGCGAGGGAGACCAGCAGGGGAGCGCGGCGGCCGATCGCGTCGGAGACCGACCCGATGAGGAGCTGGCCGATCGCGAGCCCGGCGAGCGTCGCGGTGAGCGTGAGCTGGACGCGCGACTCGGTCGTGCCGAGCTCGTCGACGATGCGCGGGAAGGCGGAGAGGTAGAGGTCGATCGTCAGCGGACCGATCGCGGTGAGCGCGGAGAGCAGCAGGACGAGGCCCGCGCTGATGCGCCCGGGTCGGGCGGGAGCGGCGGGGCTCGTGGAGCCGGTGCCCTGCGGTGCGACGACGGGCGCGATCGGCGCCGGGGTCGCGGGGGGAGTGGAGGCCATGACAGGGGCAACCCCGGGCGGGGCGTCACATGTTCCCGGACGCCGTACGCGATCGGATGCTGAGACGGGGAGCGGCCTCAGGCTCGGACGCGCTCCTCGCCGTCGCGCGGGCAGTCACGCTCACCGGCACCGGCACCGGCACCGGCACCGGCACCGGCACCGGCACCGGCACCGGCACCCGCACCGGCACCGGCACCGGCGGCCGCGAGACCGCGCCGCGCACGGGCTTCCTCGGCGGCGTCGTCGAGCTCGACGGCGAGGGCGCGGGCCGCATCGTGCAGGTCCGCCGCGCGGGGGGCGTCGCCCGCGGCGAGCACGGCCTCCCCGAGCGCGTTGAGCGCCTCCGCCTCGACGAGGCGTGCGCGGACGCGGCGCGCCAGCTCGACCGCGGCCTCGCCCACGGTCACCGCCTCGGCGACGGAGCCCGCGGCGAGCAGCGCGGTCGCGAGCGCGCTGCGGGCCTCGGCCTCGGCGTCGGGGTCCCCGAGCGCGACAGCGGCCCCCACCGCCTCGCGCAGCTCGGCGACGCCGGCCCCGGTCTCGCCGGAGCGCACGAGGAGCCGACCCACGTGCACCCGTGCCCGGGTGGCCAGCCCGGCGTCGCCGAGCGACGTCGCGCTCGCGAGGACGTCGCGGTGCTGCGCGAGCGCGCGGTCGAGGCTGCCCTCCGCCTCGGAGAGGATCGCGGCGTTGCTCGACACGATGGCGACGTTGAGCGCGTCGCCCACGCGGCGGGACAGCGCGAGCGCCCGGTCGTAGCCGGCGCGCGCGTCGTCGTGGCGCCCGAGGATGCGGTGCACGTCCGCGAGGTTCCCGACGGCGCGGCCCTCGCTCACGGGGTCGCCCGCGGTCCGCGCACCGGCCGCCGCGTCGCGGTACGCGGTCTCGGCCTCGTCGAAGCGCCCGAGCCGCTTGTACACGTTGCCCACGCGGTTGAGCGTCTGGCCGGGGCGTGGGTCGTCGCCGCGCTCCAGCGAGCGGACGAGCTGGGCGAGCGCCTCGTCGTACCGGCCGAGCCGTTCGAGCGCGCGCCCGAGGTCGCGCCCGGCCTGGGACCGCCCGGACGCCCGCCCGTGCTCGACCGCCGCCGTGTGCACCGCAACCGCGTCGTCCCAGCGCCCCGCCGAGTCGAGGTACGGCGCGAGCAGGGCGGAGAGGTCGGTCACCGGGTCGGCGAGCTCGTGCTCCGCGGCGAGCGCCGACGTCGCGACGAGCAGGTCCCGGTGGGCGTCGAGCCACGCGAGCGCGACGTCGGTGGTGCTCCTCGCCGCAGCGGCGCCCGGTGTGGCCGCGGCCTGCCCGGTCGGACCCTGCTCGACAATGCCCTGCTCGCCCGGGCCGCCCAGCTCGGTCGAGCGTCCGGCCGCGTCGTGGTGGGGCGCCGTTGCGTGCACGGCGGGTCGGGCGTCGTCGAGCAGCCGGCCGGCGAGGCGCCCGACGGCCGTGGTCCGCGCGGAGAACGGGTCGTCGGAGCGGGCGAGGTCGGCGGCGAGGCTGCGGACGGCGTCGGGCACGACGACCTCGCCGCGCGGCCCGCTGGTGACGAGGTGCGCGCGCCCCAGTGCGGCGAGCGCGTCCCGGCTCTCGCTCGTCGAGACGCCGAGGAGCACGGCGACCCACGCGGCGTCGAGCGGCACCGGGACGAGGGCGAGGAGCCGCAGGGCCCGGGCATGGTCGGCGGGAAGGTCGCGGTGCGCCGCGGCGAGCGCGGGGTGGAGGACCGGTCCGGGCAGGTCCTCCACCCGGCGGGCGTGGTCGGCGAGCGACCAGCCGGGCCGTGCACGGACGTCGTCGGCGACGCGCACGAGCGCGGCGGGGAGTCCGCCGCACGCGCGGACCAGCCGGGTGGCCGCGCTCGGCTCGGCGGCCGCGCGGTCCGCGCCGACGAGCGACCCGAGGAGCGCGAGCGCGTCGGCCTCGGGGAGCGGGACCAGCGTCGTCCCGGCCGCGCCGGGGAGGTCGAGCACGTGGTGCGCCGTGGCCACGACGCGTGCCGCGGCCGGCAGGTGCGCGACGACGTCCGCGACCTCGGCGGCGTCGGTCACGTCGTCGAGGACGACCGTCGTGCGACGCCCGGCGAGCGCGACCGCGAGGGCCGCGGCGAGCGCGGGGACGTCGCGCGCCCGCGCGTCCGGCGGCGGCGCGCCGAGCGACTGGAGCAGCGCGTCGAGCACGACGGCGGCCGACGGCGCCATGACGGCAGACACCCCGCGCAGGTCGACGAGCGCGACGACGTCCGCCGGGACCTCGTGCGCGACGGCGAGCGCGACGCTCGTCGTCCCCACCCCGGCGAGGCCGGTGACGGTCGCGACGCGCGGACCGTCGGGGAGGCCGAGGAGCCCGTCGGGATGCCCGGCCCCGAGCGCTGCGGCGAGGCGCGCGGCGTCGTCGTCACGGCCCACGAGCTGGCCCTCGTGCGCGAACGGTCCCAGCCGGACCGATGGCGGCAGCGCCACCGCGGGGACGGCGGCGGCGACGGTCGCCGTCCGGTACGCGGCGCGCCAGGCCGCGGGCCGGTGGTCACCGAGGACGGACGCGACGTCGGCGAGCAGGTCGACGTCGAGCCGCGAGCGGCCTGCGCGGAACACGTCGTAGACGGTCACGCGTCCCGGGCGTGCCTCCGCTGCGGGCACGCCCCGAGCCGTGCGGAGCGCACCGACGCGCCGCGCGATCTCGGTGTACGAGGGGTCGCCGGCCCAGGTCCGGAGCGCGCGCAGTCGCGCCGCAAGCTCGTCCACCGACCCGGCGCCCACAGGGGACGGCGGCGGGTCGAGGGGCATCGCGCCAGGCTAGCGACGGCTACCCACCGGTGCGCGGCGACGTCGCTACGCGACAGCGCGGCTGCTGACCGGGACGCGCTCGTCCGCGTCCTTGATGACCCACGCGACCACGGCGAGGCCGACGATCACCACGACGGGGGTGGCGAGCCCGGCGAAGGGCACGGTGGCGTCGTTGTGCCCGACGGTGAAGACGGAGATGTCCCACAGGCCGTGCAGGGCCATGGCCCACACGAGGGAGCCGGTCGTGCGACGCAGGATGTAGAAGACCGTCCCGGAGCCGAAGGCGACGAGGACCTGGGGGAGGGCCTTGTCGAGGGGGGAGCCGGAGAGGATGTTGAGCAGGTGCATGGCCCCGAACAGCACGGAGCTCCACAACCAGACCCAGACCTCGCGGTAGCGCGAGCGCAGCCCGACCAGGAGCGTGCCGCGCGCGACCAGCTCCTCGCAGAACCCGACCCCGATCCCCAGCAGGAGGAGGGCGAGGAGGAACGTGGCGTCGAAGTCCTCCCACGTGGTCTGGACGAGGCTGACGACGGCCACGACGAGCATGAGGACGGGGGCGATGATCGGCCAGCGGCGGGCGCTGCGCGCGCGCTCGAAGAGCGCGAGGCGCCACCACCCCAGCGCGGTGGTGACCACGACGAGGTAGAGGGCCCCGATGACGAACGAGGGCACGGTGACGCGGAAGATGCTCTCGGCGCTGGTCCCGACGTCCTCGTACGGGACGCCGGAGAGCGCGGCGACGACCGCGATGATCACGAGATAGCCGACCAGGATCGCGATACCGATCCAGGCTCGGGGTTGGACGCGCATGTGCTACCTCTCTCCGGTCGGGTGCTCGGGGGTCGTTCGGTCGGGTCCGGGTCGTGCGTCGACGAGCGGTCGCCTGCCGAGCCTCGCGAGCTCGGCTCGTGCGAACGCGACGCGCTCGGTCTCGCGGGCGTCGGCGGCGGCGATCTCGTCGGCGAGGTCGTGCGCGGCGGCGAGGCGGTGCTTGCGGTGCCTGCGGTCGCGCCGTCCCGCCGCGCCCTTGCGGTACCGGCGACGCTGCCTCCACCCGCCGGAGAGGGCGTCGAGCTCCTCGGCAGTCAGGGTGCCGTCGAGGACCTCGGGCGACATGACGGTGCGCATGGTGCGTCGCTCGTCGCGGACCGTGAGGTGGAAGACGCCGACCACGGTCGCGATCGCGACGGCGGCGATCACGACGATGAGGACCAGCGAGAGGGGGCCGTTGCCGCCGCTCAGCGCTCCGACGGCGTCCCACAGGAAGTGCAGGGCCATGGCGGCCGCGCAGAGCCCGAGGCCGAGCCCGACCCGCCGCCGCTGGGCGCGGGTCCCGACGAGGTAGACGAGCCCGGCTCCGAAGACGGCCGAGTACAGGATGTGCGAGGTGAAGCCGCTCGCGACGCGCAGCCCGACGGTGCCGAGGCTGTTGCCGATCGGGTCGGACCCGAACTGGGTCTGGGCGGAGTTGAGGGCGTAGAGCACGTCCTCGAAGATCTGGAACCCGAGCCCCGCGAAGGCGCCCAGGACGAACCCGTCGTACGCCGTGCGGACCACGGTGGGGGCGATGAACAGCAGCAGGAGCACGCCGGCCCCCTTGCCCAGCTCCTCGGTGAACGGTGCGGACAACGGAGCCCACCAGACGTCGGCGGCCTGCTGCCCCAGGAGCTTGAGGTAGAGGCCGCGCAGCGCGTCGTTCGCGCTGACCGCGATGACCCACGTGGCGGCGATGCCGCCCCAGGCGAAGGCCGCGACACGCAGCGACACGGGCTGGGGCGAGTACCGGTCGATGACGGTCGTGAACCACCAGAAGAGCAGCCCGTAGGCGCCGAAGATCAGCGCGGACAGCCCCAGCGTCGAGCCGAACGCTCGCACGGTGGTGTCGAGGATGTCGAGCATCCGGTACAGCCCGTAGGCGAGGACGAGCACGAAGAGCCACCAGCACGCGTTGCGGGGCTGCCACCAGCGGACCCGGTTTCCCCACCCGCTGGTCTCGAGCGACTGCCGCCGCAGGGCGAGCGCGTCCGCGCGGTCGACGTCGCTCATGACGTGGCCCCTTCCTCGACGGGGGTGATCGACTGGATCATGGCCGCCACGTCCGCCGTGGTGGCCGGGTCCGTCGTGTCCGGCCCCAGGGCGACCACCTCGATGCCCTGGTCGTCGACGACGAACGTGGCGACCAGCCCGCTCCCGGACGTGCCGGTGAACCGTGCGGCGACGCCGCTCAGGCCGTCGTCGGTCGTGACGGTGACGGGGTCGCCGGCGATCCGGTAACCCGCCTCGCCGCGCAGGCCCGTGCCGGTCTTCCGGAGCTGGTCGAGCAGCTCCTCCGGGGTGCCGTCGTAGGTGTCCGTCTGGATGTTGAGCACCACGCCGTCGCCGGACACGGTCGCGGAGGTCGCGAACCGGTCGGCGGGTCCGGGCTCGTCCTCGCGCTGACCGGACAGGATGTTCCAGCCAGGCGTGGGGGAGAACGAGACGGCGTCGCCGAGCCGGATGACGTCGCCCGGCCGAGCCGGGTTGTCGCGCGCGATGCGCTCGTTCAGAGTCGGCAGGACGACGACCGCCACCAGCAGGAGGGCGAGGACGGCGAGAGCCGGGGCGATCGTCGAGCGGTCCAGGCCGAGGAGGCGACGCTCGACGGGGACCCATCCCTCAGGACGAACCGGTCCCGCGCCCGGCGCGTCGGCGCTCACCCGCGGCCCGCCGCCGCGGGAGGGACACGGTCCGTGGCCGGGGACGTCGCTGGGAAGGGCATCTGACCTCGTTCCGTCGGTGTGGTGGACCCGGGTCTCCCGCCGGAGGGGTGACCCGATCGAGTCACACCGGTGTGGTCCGATGCGCCGACGCTAACGACAGCGCGGCCATCGCGCGCGGCGAACCTGGCCGGTGCGCTCTGCGGCTCAGACCCGGGCGTCCGTGGGGACCGGCGCTGGTCTCGAGATGTCGAGTGCTGGCGCGGGCCCTAACGTGGCGGACGACGACGACCCCCTCGACGAGAGCAGGTGGCAGATGTCGGTGCGGAACGCTCCGCTGGTCCGGGACGCAGCGGCGGGGAGGCGCGTCACGCGCTGGTGGGTCGCCTACCTCGTGGTGTTCGTCGGAGCGGTCTTCGTCGTGCAGTTCGGCGTCCTGGGTGCGCTGGGTCAGGCGTGGAAGGTCTCCGCGGGCTCGCCCGCGGCCCAGGTCCAGGAGGCGATCGCGTGCGCCGTGTCGATCCTCGTGGTCTTCGCCTGGGTCGGCTGGTACGAGCGACGCCACGTCCGCACCGTCGGGTTCCGTCGTCCGGGCCGCGGGGTGCTGCTCCTGCTCGCGGGGATCCTCGTGGGGCTGGCGATGATCTCGCTCCCGATCCTGTTCCTCTGGGCGACCGGCGCCTACGAGCGCGTGGACGCTCCGGCGGCGTCGAGCTCCGGAGGGGGCTGGGCGGCGCTCCCGCTGGTCCTGGCGCTCGTGCTGCTGTTCGTGTTCCAAGGTGGTCAGGAGGAGGTCCTCACGCGGGGCTTCCTCCTGCAGAACTCCGGGCTGCAGCTCCCCGGATGGGTCGCGATCGGGCTCCCGGCCTTCATCTTCACCGTCCTGCACGGCGTGCTGTCGTTGCCCCTCGCGTTCGCGACGATCCTGCTGTACGCGGTCTTCGCCTCGTTCGTCGCGCTCCAGCAGGGATCGCTGTGGCTCATCGGCGGCATCCACGCCGGCTGGAACTGGGCGCTGGGCAACGTGTGGGGCATCCCGGTGAGCGGGCTCGCCCCGAAGGACGAGTCCCTGGTGTACCTGCGACCGGCGGACGGGTCGCCCGACTGGCTCACCGGCGGGACGTTCGGGACCGAGGGGAGCCTGCCCGCCGTCGTCATGATCGTCACCGCGACCGCGGTCGCGTTCGTGCTCTACCGCCGCCGCGCCCGGACCTGGGCGGACGACGGGGTCCCCACGCCGTCCTCTCCCGCCGCTGCGAGCCCGTCCTCGGCCGCGGTCGACTGAGCCGCCGGCCCACCCCTGGCGTCCGCGTCGTTCGGGATCGTTCGGGACGCGTGCGGTGGCGGTGGTCCTGCCGTCAGTCTCCTCGAAGGCCGCGACGACCGCGGCGCGACGGACCGCGCCCGTGGCGCGGGGAGACGGAGGAGCGACGGTGGGCCTGTTCGACAAGCTCAAGGACATGTTCTCGGGGACCGCGGACCTGTACGCGAAGGAGGACGCCCCGGCGCTCACGCCGACGCAGCAGCGCGGGCTCGCGCTCGGCGCGGTCTACGCGGTCGAGGGCGTGCTGCCGATCAACGCGCTGACCGTGGAGGCGGACGCGCGCACGGCCGCGAAGCCGCTCGCGGCGGGGTGGGACGTGCGGGGCACGGACGACGTCGAGCGCACGTACGAGCTCCTGCTGACCCAGGGGCACCGCGGCTACTACGCGATCGCGATGCCCAAGGTCGAGGAGCTGTACTCGGGCCGGCTGAGCCGCCGGGACGCGAAGGGCGCGGCCGAGCAGCACGCCGCGCAGGTGCGGCAGGAGGCGACGGCGCGCGGGCTCGACCCCGAGCGCGCGGTCGCGTTCTACCAGGGGTGGAGCGCGTCGGCGCAGGTGGGCGGGCACGGCGAGCTCGCGGACCCGCTGCCGCCGTCGATCGCGGCGTGGGACGCGGCGCGGGTCGTGCACGTCAGCCGCCTCGCGGTCGACGCCGGGTTCGTCACGCCGGAGCGGGCATGGGCGGCGATCGAGGAGGCCGTCGTGATGTCGCGCCCCGCGTACGCGTCGTGGGAGCAGTTCGGCGACGGGTTCCTCGCCGGGCGCGCGTTCTGGTCGGCGGGCAACCGCACCCCGATCGACCAGGACCTGCCCGACTTCAAGCGCGCGGTGCGCCGACTGCTCGACACCGAGTCGTCGCCGTGGCGGACGCTGGCGTACTGAGCGTGCGGTCGCCCTGGTGGTGGCGCGCGGGGGTCCTGCTCGTCGTGATCGGGGTGGGCGCAGCCGTGGTGCTGGCCGACGACGGCCTGCGGTCCGAGGTCCACGCGGCGCTGTCGAACCTGGCGCGGGCGCTGCTCTGACGGCACCGCGCCGTCGAGCACGAGGTGGCCGTCGTCCGGGCGTCGGAACGACGGCGACCTCGTGCTCGGCGCGTCGATCAGCCCTGGGCGTCGCGCCAGGCGACCCACTCCCGCACGAGCGACAGGTCGTAGTCCGGCCCGCTCGTGCCGACCGTGAACAGCGTCGCTCCCGCGGAGACGAGCGCGTCCGCGGACTCCGCCGGCGGCCGCGACACGCCGACCGAGCGCTCGACGAGCGCGGCGGTGTCGCGGCCGACGGCCTCGCCGTGCTCGTCGAGGATCGCGCTCTTGCGGGCGAGCGTCTCCGCGTCGCCGAACGAGTGCCACACGTCCGCGTGCTCGGCCACGACGCGCAGGGTCTTGCGCTCGCCGCCGCCACCGACGAGCACGGGGACGTCGCGCGTGGGCGTGGGGTTCGACGCCGCCCAGCGTGCCTTGATGCGCGGCAGCGCCTCGGCGAGGTCGGCGATGCGCGCGCCCGCGGTGCCGAACTCGTAGCCGAACCGGTCGTAGTCCTTCTCGAACCAGCCCGCCCCGATCCCGAGGATCAGGCGCCCGCCGCTGATGTGGTCGACCGTCCGCGCCATGTCGGCCAGGAGGTCGGGGTTGCGGTAGCTGTTGCAGGTGACGAGCGCGCCGATCTCGACGCGCTCCGTCTGCTCGGCCCACGCGCCGAGCATCGTCCAGCACTCGAAGTGCTTGCCGTCGGGGTCGCCGGTCAGGGGGAAGAAGTGGTCCCAGTTGAAGATGACGTCGACGCCGAGGTCCTCCGCGCGCAGCACGGCGTCGCGGACCTGGGCGTAGTCGGCGTGCTGCGGCTGGAGCTGGACGCCGATGCGGTAGGGGTGCCGGGATGAGGTCATGTCGGGCAATCTACGTCCGGGTCGAGAGCGTCGGCACCCCGCGTCGAGCACGACCTTGCCGTCGCCACGAGCCTCAGAACGACAGCAGGGTCGTGCTCGGCGGACCTAGGGTGGGCGCATGAAGCGACTGGTGGGCCTGCTCGTGACGCTCGTGGTGCTCGTGGCGGTCGCCGTCGTGGCGGACCGGGTCGCGGTCGGCGCTGCGGAGCGCGGCGCGGTGACGGCCTTCGAGCAGCAGGCCGACGACGTCACCGGGGCGGAGCTCGACATCACGGGGTTCCCGTTCCTCACGCAGCTCGCGCGCGGCGAGCTGACGCACGTCACCGGCTCGGCGGACTCCGCGTCCTTCGGCGGCTACGCGATCTCCGACCTCCAGGTCGAGGCCGACGGCGTGAGCACGTCGGAGCCGTACCGGATCGCGTCGGGGACCGCGTCGGGAGTCATCGCGGCCGAGTCGCTCCAGCAGATCGTGGCCGAGCAGAGCGGTCTGGACGTCGGCATCACCGCCTCCGGCGACGTGCTGTCCCTGGCCTTCGACCTGCTGGGCGCGACGATCACGGTCGACGTGACCCCGCGCGTCTCCGGGCCGGCAGAGCTCGCCGTCGACGTCGTCGCGGTCCGCACGGGCCTCGGGACCGTCTCGGTCGACGACCTCCCGTCGGGGATCTCCCGCGCGCTGTCCGACCTGCGGGTCCCGCTCGACCTGCCCGACGGCGTCGCGCTCGACGCCGTGTCCGTCGTCGACGGCGGGGTGCGCGTCACGGTGACCGGGACCGACGTCGTCGCCGAGGACCTGGTGGCGTCGTGACCGTCGCGGCCGGGCAGTGGGTGCCGCGGTGAGCGGGGAGCTCGTGGACGAGGGCCACGTGCTCGCCGCGCGCCTCGCCGCCCACCGGCTGCGGTCGCCCGACCTGCCCGACGTGCCGACCGCCGTCGGGCACCTCGTCGCGGTGCAGGGCCAGGAGTTCCACCCCGCGCTGTGGGGCCTCACGCGGCGCTTGCGACCCGACGCACGGCCAGGCGCGGCCGGGGCTGTCGCGGCCTGCGACCGCGGGGAGGTGGTGCGGACGCACGTGCTGCGCCCCACGTGGCACCTCGTCCGGTCCGACGACGCCCGCTGGCTCGTCGAGCTCAGCGCGCCGCGGGTGCACCAGGCCAACGGGACGATGTACCGGCAGGTCGGGACGGCGGGGCACGTCGCCGAGACCGACCTCGTCGTCGCGGCCGTGCAGGAGCGGCCCCGGACCCGTCGTGAGCTCGCGGGCCTGCTCGCCGCCCACGGCCGCCCGCTCGAGGGCATCGCCCTCGGCTACGTGCTCATGCAGGCCGAGCTCGACCGGCTCCTGGTCAGCGGCCCGCTCGACGGCAAGCAGCAGACGTACGCCGCGTTCGACGACCGCGTCCCCACGGGCTACGGGCCGCTCGGCGAGCGGTTCGACCGCGACGCCGCGCTCGTCGAGCTCCTGCGCCGTTACCTCGCGAGCCGCGCGTACGCGACGGTCAAGGACGTCGCGCAATGGTCTGGCTTCACGCTCACCGACGTGCGGCACGCGCTCGGCCTGCTCGGGGAGGAGGTCGTGGCCGTGCCCGGCGCGGGCGCGCTGGAGGGCGCGACCCTGTGGCGGCTCGCCGACGCCGACACCCGCGTGCTCGACCCGGGGCCGTTCGTCGGCGCACTCGCGCCCGACGGCGACCCGGACCGGCCGGTCGTCGACCTGCTCCAGAGCTACGACGAGCTCTTCATGTCCTACGGCGAGACCCGCGCGCTCGTCGTCGCGGAGGGCGTCGACCTGGGCGACCGGCTCGGGTCGTTCATCCACGGGCTCGCGGTCGACGGCGTGGTGGTCGGGCGGTGGCGCTGGGTCGTCGGGGCGCGCGACGTCGTCGTCGAGCCGCAGTGGCGCCGCGCGCCCACGGCCGCGGAGGCGGCGGCGTTCGACGAGCAGGTCGCCGCCGTCTCCACGCACTGGGGGCGGACCGCGCGCACCTGAGTCGCGTCGCCCCGAGCCGCCGCCCCGGGCGCGTCAGCCCTCGGCGGGGCCGGTGAGCGCCTCGAGGCCCGCCGCGGCGCACGCCTCGTCGGCCATGCCGTCCGGAGCCCCGCCGACGCCGATGCCCGCGATCGTCGCGCCGTCGATCTTCACCGGGACGGCGCCCGGGAGGAACAGCGTGCCGGGCAGGTCGGCGACCGTCGCGCCGTCGCCGACCGCGCGCGGCGCGAGCTCGCTCGTCGCGGCGCCGAACGCCGCCGACGTGTACGCCTTGGCCTGGGCGGCCTCGAGCGTGTGCACGGCGGCGCCGTCGCCACGCACGAGCGCCTGGACCTGGCCCGCGCGGTCGACGACGGCGACGCTGACGAAGCCCAGGTCCTCGGCCTGGCACGCGGCCAGCGCCGCGCTCGCGGCCTCCTGCGCCGCCGCGACGCTGAGCCGGCCGACCTGCACGACCTCGTCCGTCGTGACGTCGGCGACCGCGACGGCGGCGGGCTGCGCAGGCTGGTCGGCTGCCGCGTCGTCGCTCCCGGACGCACCGGACGTGCAGGCGGTGAGCGTGAGGGCGGTCGCGAGCGCGACGGCGGTGAGGGACAGCGGGCGGAGGCGCGAGGCGGCCATGGCGGTGCCTTTCTCGGGGTGGTAGGACGCGGACGTCCGGGGTCGTGACCAGTCTTCGCGGCGAGCCCTCGCCGCCGCGTCGGCGGATCGGGGCCGGCTCGGTGCCCCCTTCGTCGCGGTGGCTCTCGTCCGATCGGCTGATGTGCGGCGCACGCGGGGCACCTACCGTGGGTCGATGCCCGCCGACCTGCCCGCGCCTCCCGGAGAGGCTCGTCCCGCCGCCGGGCGCGCGCTCGACGTCGGGGTGCACGCGACGTTCCTCGCGCTCGTCGCGACGTCCACGACGCGGTACGTGGTGCGGCACGGCGCGGACGACCGCTGGCAGCTCGTGGTGCTGCTGGCCGCGGTGACGGTCGTCGCGTACGGGGCGCTCCTCGTGACGTCGCGCCGCGCGTCGTCGCGATCGGTCCCCGCGCGGGCGGCGACCCTCGTGCTCCTCGCGACGTGGTCGGTGCTGGCGCTCCTCGCCCCGAGCTTCGCGTGGTGCGCGCTCCCGCTCTTCTTCGTGTGCCGCCTCGCGTTCCGCCCGCCGTGGTCGCACGTGCTCGTCGGCGAGGTCGCCGTCGTGACGTCGGTCGCGCTGCTGCGGCTCTCGGACGGGACCGACTGGGCTGCGCTCGTCGGCCCGCCGTGCGTCGCGGTGCTCCTCACGCTCGTCACCGACCGTGTGGAGCGTGACGCCGCGGCGCGCGTCCAGCTCCAGGAGCAGATCGCGCAGGCGCAGGCCCGCCTCGCCCGGTCGGAGCGCGAGGCGGGGATCGTGGCCGAGCGCGAGCGACTCGCGCGCGAGATCCACGACACCGTGACGCAGGGCCTCGCGAGCGGTGTCCTGCTGCTGGAGGCGGCGGACCAGACGTGGGAAACCGCTCCCGACGACGCGCGCTCGGCCGTGCGCCGCGCGGCGGTCGCCGTGCGCGCGAGCCTCGCGGACACGCGCAACCTCGTCCACGACCTCGCGTCCGCGCGCGTGGACCCGGACGGGTTCCACGCGTCCCTGCTCGCCGCCGCGCAGGGCCAGGTACCCGGCGCGTCGCTCACGACGTGGGGCGACGCGCGCGCCGTCGCGCCCGAGGTCGCGCACGCGCTGCTGCGGGTCACGCAGAGCGCCGCGGCGAACGTCGCGCAGCACGCCGCCGCCGAGCGCCTCGACGTGACGCTCACGTACCTGCCCGGCGCGGTGGCGCTCGACGTGTACGACGACGGCGTCGGCTTCGACCCCGATGCCGTCGCCGCGCCGTCGAGCACCGGCGGGTACGGCCTGCGCGCGATGCGCCGCCGGGTCGCGCAGCTCGGCGGGACGGTCACGGTGGAGAGCGCGCCCGGCGAGGGGACGGTCGTCGCGGCGCAGGTCCCGACCCACGACGACGCAACCATGACGGACTCCCTGGCGACCGGCCCCGAGGAGGGCTCCCGATGACCGACCCCGCACCCGTCGCCGTGCTGCTCGTCGACGACCAGCCGGTCGTGCGCGCCGGGCTGCGCGCGCTCCTGGAGTCGCAGCCCGACCTGCGGGTCGTCGCCGAGGCCGGGTCCGGCGAGGAGGGGCTCGCGCTGGTCGAGGGCGCCGCGCCCGACGTCGTCATGATGGACCTCGAGCTGGGCGACGGCATGGACGGGATCGACGCGACCCGGCGCCTGCGCGGCGCGCACCCGCAGGTCCCGGTGCTGGTGTTCACCACGTACGACACGGACGCCGACATCGTGCGCGTGATCGACGCCGGCGCGACCGGGTACCTGCTCAAGGACGCGCAGCCGCACGAGATCTTCGCCGCCGTCCGCGCGGCCGCCGCGGGCCGCAGCGTCCTGTCGCCGCCCGTGGCGTCGCGGCTCATGCACTCGATGCAGCACCCCGGCACCGCGCTCACCCCGCGCGAGGCCGAGCTCCTCACGCTCCTCGCCGACGGGCTGTCCAACCGCGAGCTGGGCCGACGGCTGCACATCAGCGAGGCGACCGTGAAGACCCACCTGGCGCACGTCTACGCCAAGCTCGGCGTGGAGACGCGCGCGGCGGCGGTCGCGCACGCGCTGCGCACCCGGGGCGTGCGCCGCTGACACCGTCCCGCCGCGCCGGTAGGGTGCGGGCACACCCGCAGAGCGGCGGGTCGCGCGGGGGACAGGGGGACGACCATGCACGACGCCACGCCCGGGGACGGGATGCCCACCGAGGGGTCGGGGGACGACGTCGGCCCAGGGCGCGGTCCGCGCACGCGGGCCCTGCTCGTGGGGGGAGCGCTCGTCGTCGCCGTCCTCGGGGTCGGGATCGCCGCTGCGCTGACCGGCCGCGCGGCAGGGACCGAGCCGAGCGACGCCGTCGGCGGTGCACCGGCGGCGGAGGCACCGGCGGACGACCCGGCGCTCGCCGCCGAGACGCCGGGACAAGCGCCCGTCGAGACGAACGGTGTGCAGGCGTGCGGCGGCTTCGCCGGCTCCGCGGGGACGCCGATCCAGGTCCGGGGAGACGACGGCGAGCCGGAAGCGCTCGGCGGGCTCGAGGGCTGGTGGAACAGCACGCCGGCGAGCGGCTCCGGGGGCTGGCTCGACGTCGAGAGGTGGCCTCGTCAGGTGCTCGACCACCCGGCCACGGTCACCGTCGAGACGACGACCGGCACCGTCCTGGAGTCGTTCGACCGCCGCACGTGCACCGGCGTCGAGGGCTGGACGGCGCCGGACCTGTCCGCCCTGCCACCGTCGACCGTCGTCGTGCTCGACGCGGAGACGGGCGAGGTCCTGGCCGAGCACCCCGTGGACCTCGTGACGCCCTGACGTTGCCCGGCTCAGGGACGGGGTGCGCCGGGGCGCGTGACGAGGTGGATCAGCACCGACGTCACCACGATCACCCCGACGTAGACCGCCATCGCGAGCGGGGACGTGACGGCGAGGAACGTCAGGGCGGCGTTGCCGACCAGGTGCAGCGCCACCGCTCCGGGCACGCCACCCCGCAGGCGCTCGCTGACCAGCCAGTACGCGCTCGAGAGCGGGATCATCGCGAGCAGGAACAGCGCCGCCTCGACGCTCGCGAGGCCGAGCGACGACTGCCACGTCCCGGTGAGCGCGAACAGCGGCAGGTGCCAGACCGCCCACACCGCGCCGAGCACGACCGACGTCGCGAGCGGCGAGCGCCGACGGCGCAGGCGTGGCTGCGCGTAGCCGCGCCACCCGAACTCCTCCGACAGCGGCCCCGCCCACAGCGAGACGAGGGCGAACAGGACCGGACCGCCTGCCGCGACGACGGCCGCCGCCCCGGCCGACAGGTCGGCCGGTGCGCCGCCGAGGCCGGGGACGAGCAGCGCCGTCACGACCGCGGGCGCGGAGCCGACCCCGATCGCGGCCGGGAGCCACCGCCCGGCCGCGCCCCAGCGCGCGGCCCGCGGGCTCCGGCGGCCTCCCGCGCGCAGCACGAGCGCGGCCAGCGTCGGGCCGAAGCCGCCGAGCGCGTAGAGCGCGAACGCGACGGGGTCGGCGAGGTCGCCGCCGAGCAGCCAGGCGCCGCCCCACGGAGCCCAGGACAGCCCGAACGCGAGCGCCCAGAACGCCGCGAGCCCGCCGCGCAGGGGCTGCTCGGAGCCGTCCGGGGACAGCGCGAGGTCCTCGGGAGACGAGGCGGGTGAGACGCGCCGGGACCGTGAGGCAGCAGGGAGAGGACGTGCGCTGGTCGTCATGTCTCGATCTCACCGCTTCGTCCCGTTCCAGGGAGCCCGGGCCGCCCCCGCACGGGGGTAGGGACAACCCCACCGCGGTGTTCGGCGGCGAGCGGAGTGGCAGGGTGGGGGCGTGACGACGACGCCCGACGTACCCCGACCGGCCAACTGGGCCGGCAATCTCACCTACTCCGCGGCGGAGGTCGTGCACCCCGCGACGCCCGACGCGCTGGTCGACGTCGTGCGGCGGTCGCCGCACGTCAAGGCGCTCGGGTCGCGGCACTCGTTCGGGGACGTCGCGGACACGTCCGGCACGCACGTCGTGCTCGACCGGTACGACGACGGCCGCCCGCCCGTCGTGGTCGACCCCGCCACGGGCGTGGCATCCGTCGCGGCGGGGCTGCGGTACGGCGACGTGACGCGGCACGTGCACGCCGCGGGCCGCGCGCTCGCGAACCTCGCGTCGCTCCCGCACATCTCCGTCGCGGGGTCCGTCGCGACGGCGACCCACGGCTCGGGCGACGAGGTCGGCTCGCTGGCGAGCGCCGTCGTCGGGCTGGAGCTCGTCACGGGCGACGGCGAGCGGCGCCTCCTGCGGCGCGGGGACGCGGACTTCCCCGGCGCGGTGGTCGCGCTCGGGGCGCTGGGAATCGTCACGCGCGTGGAGCTCGAGACCGTCCCGACGTTCGACGTGCGCCAGGACGTGCACGTCGGGCTGTCGTGGGACGCCGTGACCGCGCACTACGACGAGCTCACGGCGTCGGCGTACTCGGTGAGCCTCTTCACCGACTGGGGGCCCGACGGCGTGCAGCAGGTCTGGCGCAAGTCTCGCCTCGAGCCGGGGGAGACCGGGACCGCGCGCGCGGAGCTCTTCGGGGCGACGCCCGCCGCGACGATGCTGCACCCCCTGCCCGGCATCGACCCCGTGCACTGCACGCCCCAGCTCGGCGAGCCCGGCCCGTGGAACGAGCGGCTGCCGCACTTCCGGCTCGACTTCACGCCGAGCAACGGCGCCGAGCTCCAGTCGGAGTACCTCGTGCCGCGTGCGCGGGCGCAGGAGGCGTTCGCGGCGATGCGCGACCTCGGCCCGCGCGTGACCCCGCTGCTCCAGGTGGGGGAGATCCGGACCGTCGCGGCCGACGCCGCGCCGCTGTGGCTCAGCCCGTTCGACGGCCCGGCCGTCGGTGTCCACCTCACGTGGAAGCCCCTGCCCGACGACGTCGCGCGGGTCCTGCCCGAGGTCGAGGCCGCGCTGCTCCCGCTGGGCGCGCGCCCGCACTGGGGCAAGCTCTCGCACGCGCTCGTCCACGACCCGGGCTCGGTCGCGACGCTCTACCCGCGCTTCGACGACTTCGGCGAGCTCGTGCAGCGGTACGACCCCGACGGCCGCTTCCTCGGCGGCTACGTCGGCCGCCTCCTCGCGGGCTGACCGAGCACGACCCCGCCCGCCGCCGAGCACGGCCTGAGGGTCGTCAGCCGGCGACGAGCGGCCCTCAGGTCGTGTTCGGCGAGGTGGTTCGTCACGGTTCGGCGTCGATGTCCCCGCCGGTTTGGTGAGCGGGGCGCTGCGGCCTCACACTCGTGCGCAGGTGCTGCGCACCGCCGGGTCCTCTGTTCCCCGTACGTTCCTCGGCCTCCGGGCCGGGTGCTGACGTAACACGACGGAGACGATCGGTGTCTACGCTGCCCCTGCCCGGCCCCCACCCGATCGGAGAACACCATGCGTACGACCCTACGCAAGCTTCCCCTCGGCCTCGTCGCGCTCACCGCGACGAGCGCCCTCCTGCTCACCGCGTGCACCGACGCGTCCCAGACCGGGACCGACGGCGGCACCGCAGGATCCGACGAGACGTCGTCCGCGCCGTCGTTCGACCCCTCGACGATCGAGGTCGACGACGCGGCCGCCGCGCTGCTGCCGGAGGACGTCGCGTCCGCCGGCACGCTCGTCGTCGGCTCCAACACGGAGTACGCGCCCGCCGAGTTCATCGACGCGGACGGCACGACCCCGATCGGCTTCGACATCGACGTCATCAAGGCGGTCGGCGCGACGCTCGGCCTCGAGGTCGAGGTCCAGTCGGCCGACTTCCCGGCGATCATCCCTGCGCTCGGCACCAAGTACGACGCCGGGATCTCCTCGTTCACGATCACCGAGGAGCGCATGCAGGAGGCCAACATGATCTCCTTCCTCAACGCGGGCTCCGCCTACGCGGTCGCGTCGGGCAACCCGGACGACGTCGACCCCGCGAGCCTGTGCGGGCTCACCGTCGCCGTCCAGACGGGCACCATCCAGGACGAGGACATCGCCGTGCAGAGCCAGGCGTGCACCGACGCCGGCGAGGAGAAGATCGACATCCTCCAGTACGAGTCGCAGTCCGACGCCACGACGAACGTCGCGGGCGGCAAGGCGCAGGTCCTCTACGCGGACTCGCCGGTCATCGGCTACGCGGTCGAGCAGACCGGCGGCCAGCTCGAGCAGCTCGGCGACGTGTTCGACAGCGCACCCCAGGGCGTCGTCGTCGCGAAGGACGACACCGAGCTCGCCGCGGCGATCCAGGCGGCGCTCCAGTCGCTCATGGACAGCGGCCAGCTCGTCGAGATCCTCGGCGCGTGGGGCAGCGGCGACGCCGCGCTCGACACCGCGGAGGTCAACCCGTCCGTCGGCTGACGCCTCCGCACCGCCCTCATCTCATCCCTCACCCCAGTCCCCGCCGTGGGGGGGGGGGGCCCCCCCCCCCCCCGCCCCCCCCCCCCGGGCCCACGCACCCACCGCCCACCCGCGCGCCCCCCCCCCCCCCCCCCCCCCCCCCCCCCCCCACCC